>NZ_JBEXKC010000004.1:0-185973 GCF_040609475.1 Streptomyces sp. NPDC004667
ATCAAGTGGGGCCTGGACTACATGAACTCCCGCTACGGCAGCCCCGTCGGCGCCTGGAACTTCTGGCAGAACAACCACTGGTACTAAACCACCGGTACCGAACCACCGGCGGACCGCGCACAGCGCACCCCGGACACACGAAGGCCCCGGTGGCCGGCCTCCCCAGGTCCGGCCGCCGGGGCCTTCCGCGTCCCATCCCAGGGGGTCAGCGGGCGCCCGCGGGGCTCACAGGCGCTGGATGATCGTCCCGGTCGCCAGCGCGCCTCCCGCGCACATGGTGATCAGGGCGAACTCCTTGTCGCGCCGCTCCAGCTCGTGCAGCGCGGTGGTGATCAGCCGGGCGCCGGTGGCGCCGACGGGGTGGCCCAGCGCGATGCCGCCGCCGTTGACGTTGACCTTCTCCAGGTCCTGGTCGAAGACCTGGGCCCAACTGAGGACGACGGAGGCGAAGGCCTCGTTGATCTCGACGAGGTCGATGTCCCGCAGGGACATCCCGGCCTTGCCCAGCACGGCCCGCGTCGCGTCGATCGGCCCGTCCAGGTGGTAGTGCGGATCGGCGCCGACCAGGGTCTGGGCCACGATCCGGGCGCGCGGCTTCAGCTTGAGGGCGCGGGCCATCTTGCGCGAGGCCCACATCACGGCGGCGGCGCCGTCGGAGATCTGCGAGGAGTTCCCGGCGGTGTGCACGGCGGTGGGCATGACCGGCTTGAGCCGGGCCAGGCCCTCCATGCTGGTGTCGCGCAGCCCCTCGTCCCGGTCCACCAGCCGCCACATGCCCTGCCCGGCCGCCTGCTCGGCCTCGGTGGTCGGCACCTGGACGGCGAAGGTCTCGCGCTTGAAGCGCTCCTCGGCCCAGGCGGTGGCGGCCCGTTCCTGGGAGAGGACGCCGAGACGGTCGACGTCCTCGCGGGTCAGCCCGCGGCGACGGGCGATCCGCTCGGCGGCCTCGAACTGGTTCGGGAGGTCGACGTTCCACTCGTCGGGGAAGGGCTTGCCCGGACCGTGCTTGGATCCGGAGCCCAGCGGGACCCGGCTCATGGCCTCGACCCCGCAGGCTATGCCGATGTCCATGACCCCGCCGGAGATCATGTTGGCGACCATGTGGTTGGCCTGCTGGGAGCTGCCGCACTGGCAGTCGACGGTGGTCGCGGCGGTCTCGTAGGGCAGGCCCATGGCGAGCCAGGCGTTGCGGGCCGGGTTCATCGACTGCTCGCCGGCGTGGGTGACGGTGCCGCCGACGATCTGCTCGACGCAGTCGGGCTGGATCGCGGTACGGGCCAGGAGCTCGCGGTAGGTCTCGCCGAGGAGGTAGGCCGGATGGAGGTTGGCCAGGGCTCCCCCGCGTTTCCCGATGGGGGTGCGTACGGCTTCGACGATGACGGGTTCCGCGGCCATGAGCTCGTCCTCTCCTGCACGTCCTGTACGTCCTGTACGTCCTGTACAGCGCCGGCGCGGCGGGCCGTCCCGGCGCCCCGCCTGAACTAGTACGCGTTCTAGTTCTCCCCCGCAGTCTTATGACCCGAACCCCCGGCACGCAAGGGTCGTGCACGCGCCTTACACGGATTCCACACGCAACAGGTGGCGCGAGAGGCCTTGTGACTTCTAGAACTCGTTACTACCTTCGAGCCAACTTCTGATGGGCCGTCAGACCCTCGTCAGACCTTGGAGTCGCCCGATGCCCTGCCCCGCGCTGCCCGACGGCTTCGACGCCACCGACCCCGACATCCTCCACGACCGCGTCCCCCTGCCGGAGTTCGCTCAGCTGCGGCGGACCGCGCCGGTGTGGTGGTGCCCGCAACGGCGGGGCGTCACCGGCTTCGACGACGAGGGCTACTGGGCCGTCACCCGGCACGCGGACGTCAAGTACGTCTCCACGCACCCGGAGCTGTTCTCCTCCACCACCAATACGGCGATCATCCGCTTCAACGAGCACATCCAGCGCGAGCAGATCGATGCCCAGCGCCTGATCATGCTGAACATGGACCCGCCGGAACACACCCGCGTACGCCAGATCGTGCAGCGGGGCTTCACCCCCCGGGCCATCCGCGGACTGGAGACGGCCCTGCGCGACCGGGCCCGGAAGATCGCCGAGGAGGCGGTGGCCGCCTCGGCCGACGGAAGCTTCGACTTCGTCACCCAAGTGGCCTGCGAACTCCCCCTCCAGGCGATCGCCGAGCTGATCGGCGTCCCCCAGGAGGACCGCGCGAGGATCTTCGAGTGGTCGAACAGGATGGTCGCCTACGACGACCCCGAGTACGCGATCACCGAGGAGGTCGGCTCCAACGCGGCCGTGGAACTCATCGGCTACGCGATGAACCTGGCCGCCGCGCGCAAGGAGTGCCCGGCCAACGACATCGTCACCCAGCTCGTGGCGGCCGAGGGCGAGGGCAACCTGCGCTCCGACGAGTTCGGCTTCTTCGTGCTGCTGCTGGCGGTCGCCGGCAACGAGACCACCCGCAACGCCATCAGCCACGGCATGCACGCCTTCCTCACCCACCCCGAACAGTGGGAGCTGTACAAGGCCACCCGGCCGGCGACGGCCGCGGAGGAGATCGTGCGCTGGGCCACCCCCGTGGTCTCCTTCCAGCGCACCGCCACCCGGGACACCGAGCTGGGCGGCCAGAAGATCAAGGCGGGCGACCGGGTGGGGATGTTCTACTCCTCCGCCAACCACGACCCCGAGGTCTTCGAGAACCCCGAGGTCTTCGACATCACCCGCGACCCGAACCCCCACCTCGGCTTCGGCGGCGGCGGCCCGCACTTCTGCCTCGGCAAGTCCCTCGCCGTGATGGAGATCGACCTGATCTTCAACGCCCTGGCCGACGCCCTCCCCGATCTGCGCCTGGCCGCAGACGGCCCGCGCCGGCTGCGCGCGGCCTGGCTCAACGGCATCAAGGAGCTCCGGGTCAGCTCCCGTTGACCCGCGGACCGGGGCGGCGGGGGCCGTCCACCTTCCACGCCCCGGCCCCCGCCGTCCGCCGCTCGCGGTGCGGGACACCGCGCCCGAGTGGCGGGATCCCCGCGACTGCCCGATCCTGACAGGACGCGGCGATCCACCGAAGGGGCGCCGGGGCACCACTGCCCCGGCGCCCCTTCGGCCCGTTGCGGGGGCGCGGCTTCGGGGCGTTGCGGGCGCGCGGCTTCGGGCCGTTGCGGGCGCCGCTCGCCGGCCGGGCCCGCGCGGGGGACCGGGTCCGGTCCGTCGCCCGCGGGGGCCTTCGCGGGGGCCGGGCTCAGGCCGTGCGCAGGATCGCGCAGGTCGTCGTACCGTGCGCGTAGAGCTTGCCGTCGAGGGTCCCCACGACGCGCGCCTCGGCGGTGGCCGTCGTCCGGCCGACGTGCAGGGCGGTCCCCTCGCAGCGCAGCGGCGGGGTGTCCGCCAGCACCGGACGGATCAGGTGAACGCCCAGCTGGACCGTGGTGTACGCGGTACCGGCCGGGAGCCGCGTCATCACCGCGGAGCCGAGCGCCGAGTCCAGCAGGGTGGCGAGGAACCCGCCGTGGACCGTGCCCATCGGGTTCAGCAGGTGGTCGCCCGGGTCCCCCTCGAAGACGGCGAAACCCTCCCCGACGTCGGTCAGGCGGAAGCCCAGGGTGCTCATCATCGAGGCCGCGGGCAGCGTGCCCTTCAGGGCCGCCGTCAGCACGTCCAGACCGCTCATGCCCAGGATCTCCGGGGTGGGTTCGGGCCGCGGCCGCCAGGTGTGGGTGCGGGAGCGGGCGCGGGTGTCCTCGGCGGTGGGGTTCTCGTACGTGGTCATGGCACCGACCCTAGGCACCGCCCCGCCGCGCACACGAGTGACGGATCCGGCAGCATCCGCATCACTTCCGACAGCACGCGTCCGGGCCCGGCGACCGTAGGCTGACCCCCGTGAAAATCGCCGTACTGGCCCTCGACGGGGTCTTCGACTCCGGGATCTCGGCCGTCCTGGACGTACTGCACTGCGCAAACGCCCTGCGCGGGCAACTCGCCGGAGCCGCGCCCCCGGCCTTCGAGATCCACACCGTCGGCGTGCGCCGACGGGTCCGTACGGGGCTCGGGCACCGGATCGACGCCGAACCCGCCTCCGCGGCGCAGGGCGCCGGGCTCCTCGTGCTGCCCGCCCTCATGGAGCGCCGCCCCGCCGCCCTGCTGGAGACGGTGGCCTCGCCCGCCCACCGCTCCGCGCGCCGGCTCCTCGCCGAGGCCCGCGAGCGCCGCACCCCGCTCGCCTCCTCCTGTACGGGAACGTTCCTGCTCGCGGAGTCCGGGGTGCTGGACGGACTGCGGGCCACCACGAGCTGGTGGCTCGCCCCCGTGTTCCGCGACCGCTACCGCCGGGTGACGCTGGAGGAGGCCCGGATGGTCACCACCTCGGACGGGGTCACCACGGCGGGCGCCGCGTTCGGCCACCTCGACCTGGCGCTGTCCGTCGTCGGCATGCGCAGTCCGGCCCTGGCCGACCTCGTGCGGCACTACCTGGTCGTGGACGACCGGGCCTCGCAGGCCGCGTACGCGATCCCCGGCGCGATGGCCCGTCACGACCCGCTGGTCGCCGCCTTCGAGCAGTGGGCGCGGGCCCGGATCGCGGAACCCCTGTCCATCGCGGAAGCCGCCCGCGACCTGGGCGTCAGCGAGCGCACCCTGCAGCGCACGATGGCCCGCACCCTCGGCTGCTCCCCGATCCGCCTGGTCCAGGACCTGCGGGTGGAACAGGCCGAACACCTGCTGCGCACCACCGCGCTGCCGCTCGCGGCGGTGGCCCGGCGGGTCGGGTACGAGAGCCCCGGCCCGCTGCGCGCGCTGCTGCGCCGCCGTTCGGGGGGCGGGCCGGGGCGGGTCGGGCCGGGGCGGGGCCCGGCCTCAGGCGCGCCCCGAACGGGCGGGGGCCCGTAGGTTCGGGCCGGCTTCCGGCTCCGCTCCGCTCTCCCCGGCGGCTGCCGCCGCCGCGCGCTGTCCGGGCAGGCTGACCCGGAGGCCGCGCGGCCCGGACAGCACGTGGACCAGCCCGAACCCGGCACCGACGACCAGCGCGCCGCCGACCGCGTCCAGGACCCAGTGGTTCGCGGTGGCCACGATCGCGCAGACCGTGATCAGCGGGTGCAGCGCGCCGAGCAGCTTCTGCCGGCCCTTGGGCGCGAGCACCACGATCACCGTCCCGCACCACAGCGACCAGCCGAAGTGCAGCGACGGCATCGCCGCGTACTGGTTGGAGATCGCGGTCATCGCCCCGTACGAGGGGTTCGCCAGGTCCTGCACGCCGTGCACGGTGTCGACGAAACCGAGGTCCGGCATGAGCCGCGGCGGGGCGAGCGGGTACAGCCAGAAGCCGGCCAGGGCGATCACGGTGGCGAGGCCCAGCGAGGCGCGCGCCCAGCGGTAGTCCCCCGGGCTGCGCCGGTACAGCACGGCGAGGACGGCCAGCGGCACCACGAAGTGGAAGGAGGTGTAGTAGAAGTTGAAGAACGCCTCCAGCCAGGGCGTGTCCACCACGGCCCGGTTGACGGCGTGTTCGATGTCCATGCCGAGCGCCTGCTCGATCGCGTGGATCCGGCTGCCGTTGGCCTCGGCGACGGATCGGCTCGCGGGGGCGGCGGCCCGGATGTGCGAGTAGATCGAGTAGCCGACCCGTATCAGCAGCAACTCCAGCAGCAGGTTGGGGCGGGAGAGCGCCTTGCGCCAGAACGGCATCAGCGGGACGCGCGGGAAACGCGTGGCGGCGGGCCGCCCGTAGAGCGTGGGCACGGGCTCGCGCCAGTACGGGGACGAACGCGGCAGGAACGGCACGGAGCAGGCCGCCGCCAGGGCCGCGAGGAGCGGCACGTTGTCCCGTACGGGGGCCAGCGCGGCCATGTTGGGCAGCAGCACGGCGCTCGGCAGGGTCATCGCGAGCACCACCGCCACCGGCCACACCCGCCGGTCGGCGGCCCGCACGCCCACCTTGCCGGCCACCGCGAGCAGCACCCACAGCATCTGGTGGCGCCACCCGTCCGGGGACACGGCGACGGCGACGCAGCCGGTGACGGCGACGGCGAGCAGCAGCTGGCCGTCACGGGCGTAGCGGGCCGCGCGGCGCAGGCCGACGCAGGCGATCGCGGTGGCGAGGGCGGCGTAGAGGAGGATCTCGGCGGGGCCGCCGAGGCCCAGGCGCAGCAGGGCGCCGTGGACGGACTGGTTGGCGGGGCCGTCGGGGGCGCCGCCGAGGCCGGAGCCGGCGAGGTGCTCGACCCAGTACGTCCACGAGTCGCGCGGCAGTGACGCCCAGGACAGCGCGGTGGCGCCGGCGAAGGTCAGCGCGGCGGCCTTGGCGGTGGGGCGGCGTCCGGTCAGCCACAGCAGCGGGGCGAACAGCAGCAGGGCCGGCTGGAGGGCCGCGGCGAGTCCGACGAGGAACCCGGCGGGGCGCTCGCCGGGCACCCGGAAGAACGCGAGCAGCACCAGCAGCACGGGCAGCACGGCGGCCTGACCGGGCGAGGCGGCCTCGCGGACGGGCAGCGAGACCATCATCAGCGCGACCAGCACGGGCGCGGCCAGCAGGGCGGTGCGCCGGGGCACGGGGTCGGGCAGGCCGCGTGCGGCGACCAGTCCGATCGCGGCGACGGACAGCAGGGTGACGCCGGTCCAGGCCACTTCCAGGGAGGGCGTGGCCAGGCCGACCAGCGGCTTGAGGACGAGCCCGGCGAAGGGGGTGCCGGTGAACCGGCCGGCGTCGTAGAGCGAGCCGGGCAGGCCGCCGGGGGCGCCGGGCAGGTGCAGACCGCTGAGCCACTCGCCGGGCGGCACGCTCAGTACGGCGGCGGCCTGCCTGACGCCGAGCACGGCCGCCAGCGCCCACAGCAGGAGGCGCGCGGCCCCGAGTCTGCCGTCACCGCCTATGACACCGGCATGTCCATCGGCCCCGCCGTGTTCCGCCGCGTCAGCCACGCCTCGCCGTCCTCCCGCCCCTGTCGACCGCAACCTCGACTTCGCCCGGCTGCCGCGTCCGATGCACCGGATCCCTGCCGGGCACGACGATATCCCCCACGGGTTCTCCGGGGCGGCGTGCCGTGGCATCCCGAGGGGCGAGCGCCTCCCGGACCGGGAGGGATGTAGGAGACTTCTCGCACGTGGTCAAGGCCGGGCGCGGTGCCCGGCCCGTGTTTCCCGAGAGGTGTCATGTGCCCAGCGTGGTAAAGATCAACGTACTGACCGTCCCCGCCGACCAGCGGGAAGTCCTGGAGCAGCGGTTCGCCTCGCGGGCGGGGGTCGTCGAGGGTTCGGACGGTTTCGAGTGGTTCGAGCTGCTCCGGCCGGTCGAGGGCACCGACCAGTACCTCGTGTACACGCGGTGGCGTTCAGAGGAGGACTTCCAGGCCTGGATGGAGGGGCCGATGAAGGCCGCGCACCAGGGCGGCGCGGGGGCGGGCGCAGGGGCCGGCGGTGGCGCCGCAGCAGCCGGTGGCGAGCGGCCCAAGCCCGCGGCTTCCGGGTCCCAGGTGTGGTCGTTCGAGGTCGTGCAGCAGGCGGGTCCGAAGCAGGCGTGAACCGCTGCTGACGTGGGCGGGCACTGAGGTGCACGGGGCCCGGGGCGGTGTGTCGCTCCGGGCCCCGCGCGTGCCCGGCGGGATCCGTCTGCGCGGGATCCGTCTGCGCGGGATCCGTCCTCGCGGGTCCGTCCTCGCGGGTCCGTCCTCGCGGGATCCGTCCGCGCGGGCTCAGCTCCAGAAGGCGTCGCTCTCGTCGATGTCCTGGGTGCACTGGTCGATGTCGGTGATCTTGCCGCCGACGATGGTGAAGAAGAGGCCTTCGTGGATCTCGATGCCCCGGTCGCCGCGGTCGCCCATGGCGGTGTGGAAGGCCATCGCGTGGCCCCGGCCGTCCACCAGGACCCGTTCCAGGCGGACCCGGAAGGTGCCGCCGGTCTCCTCGCCGAGCCGCCGGTAGAGGTCGAGGACGGCTTCGCGGCCCTTGTGGTGCCCCGCCAGTGGGCTGCTGCCGGGCATGTGGTGGATGACGTCGGCCGTCATCAGTGTGCCCAGGGTGTCCATGTCGCCCTTGCCGAAGGCCTCGTAGCCGCGGCGGATCAGGGCACAGTCCGGGTGCTCCGACATACCGTTCACATCCTCCGTTGACGCGACCCCCCACCAGTCCTATTTACACCTTTCCTCATCATCGGCCCGTGGCTGTGGATATTCCACGCGGGGCGGACGGGAGACGCTCCACACTGACGCCATGGACAAGAACCTGATCACCGACGCGACGGCCCCCACGGGATGGGAGGCCGTGACGGAGCCCTTCGGCACGCCGGACGCCACCGCCCTGCGCCGCGCCTACTACGCGGAGGTCGCCGGACGGTACTGGAATCGGCCCGCCACCGAGGCCGAGGTCGACGAGGGGCTGGCGGACGATCCGGCCGACGACCTCGTGCCGCCCACGGGGCAGTTCGTGGTCGGCCGGCTCGACGGGCGGCCCCTGGCCTGCGGCGGCATACGCCTCCTCGACCCGGCCACCGCCGAGCTCACCCGGATCTACGTCGACCCCCGCGCCCGCGGCACCGGCGGCGGGACGGTCCTGCTCGACGCGCTGGAGGGGGCCGCCCGTGCGCTGGGCGCGGGGCGGATGCGCCTGGACACCCGCAGCGACCTGGTGGAGGCCCGCGCCCTGTACGCGCGTCACGGGTACCGCGAGATACCGGCCTACAACTCCGGCCCGTACGCCCAGCACTGGTTCGAGAAGTCCCTGGGGTGAGCCGCCGCCGGCGCGGGCACGGACCGGCCGTCAGGGAGCGGCGTGCTCAGGGGGCGGCGTGGTCCCGGCGCGGGAGGGTGTCGTAGGGCTCCTCGGCGTCGGAACCGCACAGCTCCCGGTTGATCTCCGCGACGAGTTCGGTCAGGTCGGTCGGCCGCTCGGGCCCCCACCAGTCGCCCAGCAGTTCGGCGAGGGACTCCTGCCGGGCGGCCGCGAGCCGGGCGGCGGCCTCCCGCCCCCGGTCGGTCAGGACCAGTGAGACGCCCTCGCGGACCGCGAGCCGGCGTTCCTCGCTCTGGCGGCCGGCGTCGGTGATGGCCTTGAGGGGGATCCCGGTGCGTTCCGCCAGCTCGGCCGGGTCCGCGGAGCCGTACTTGTTGATCCGCAGCAGCAGCCAGCTGGTGGCGGGGAGCAGGTCGTAGCCCGCCTTGTCGGTGATCTTCTCGTAGACGTGGCGGCGGCCCTCACGGCTGCCGAGCACGCACAGCGCTCGGGCCACTTCGTCGCGCGAGGAGCGCTCGACGGGGTTGGAGGCGAGGGTCTCCGTCACATCGGGTGCGGTGACGGAGCCGCGGAGCTTGTCCTCCTTCAGGAACCAGGAGATGACGAAGGCGACCAGCACCACGGGCACGGCGTAGAGGAAGACGTCGGTGATGGCCGTGGAGTAGGCGTCGAGCACGGTGGGCCGCAGGTTCGCCGGGAGCGTGCCGATGGCCCGCGGGTCCGCCTCCAGCTGCTGCACGCTCAGGCCGGAGGGCAGGGGGACGCCTGCGAGGGCGGCGGAGAGCTGGTCGCCGAGCCGGTTGGTGAAGATCGTGCCGAAGATGGCGACGCCGAAGGAGGCGCCGATGGAGCGGAAGAACGTGGCACCGGAGGTGGCGACGCCGAGGTCGGCGTAACTGACCGCGTTCTGCACCACGAGGACGAGGACCTGCATGACCAGACCCAGGCCCGCGCCGAAGACGAAGAAGGAGGCGCCCATCTGCCAGTCGGAGCTGGTGCGTTCCAGCTGGTGCAGGAGCAGCAGTCCGACGGCCGTGACGCCGGTGCCCGCGATCGGGAAGACCTTCCACCGCCCGGTGCGGCTGACGATCTGACCGGAGACGGTGGAGGCGATCAGGAGGCCGAAGACCATCGGCAGCATGTGGACGCCCGACATGGTCGGCGAGACGCCCCGCACGATCTGGAGGAAGGTCGGCAGGTAGACCATCGCGCCGAACATCGCGAAGCCGACGACGAAGCTGATCACCGAGCAGAGGGTGAAGGTGCGGATGCGGAACAGCTTCAGCGGCAGCACGGGTTCGGCGGCCCGCCGCTCGACGAGGACGAAGGCGACGAGGAGCACCGCGCCGAGGGCGGCGAGTCCGATGATCTGGCTCGACGCCCAGGCCCAGGTGGTGCCGCCGAGGGAGGCGACCAGCACGAGGCAGGTCGCGACGGAGGCGATGAGCCCGGTGCCGAGGTAGTCGATGGTGTGCTTCGAGGAACGGGCCGGGATCCGCAGGACCGCGGCGATCACGACGAGGGCGACCAGCCCGATGGGGAGGTTGATGTAGAAGACCCACCGCCAGGTCAGGTGGTCCACGAACAGGCCGCCCAGCAGCGGCCCGAGGACACTGGTCGCCCCGAAGACGGCACCGAAGAGGCCCTGGTACTTGCCGCGTTCGCGCGGCGGGACGATGTCGCCGACGATCGCCATCGAGAGCACTATCAGCCCGCCGCCGCCGAGGCCCTGGAGGGCGCGGAATCCGATGAGCTGGGGCATGTTCTGGGCGAGGCCGCAGAGCGCGGAGCCGATCAGGAAGAGCACGATGGCGTACTGGAAGAGCTTCTTGCGCCCGTACTGGTCGCCGAGCTTGCCCCACAGCGGGGTGGCCGCGGTGGAGGCCAGTATGTAGGCGGTGACCACCCAGGACAGGTGCTCCATCCCGCCCAGTTCGCTGACGATGGTGGGCAGCGCGGTGGAGACGATGGTCTGGTCGAGGGCGGCGATCAACAGGCCCAGCAGGAGGGCTCCGATCGAGACGAGCACCTCCCGGGAGGCGTGCTCGGCGCCGGGACCGGGTTCCACGGTGGAAGCGGTGACATCCTGGGCCATCGGGTCCTCCTCAGGCAGGATCGGCACCATCCATCCTGAGCGGTGTGTCCGGTTATGGCCTGTCGGGCGGGTTGGGCGGGACCTGAGAGGTCTGCATAATCGCTGGCAGTGGCCACGGGAGGGGTAGCAGTGAGCGCTGAGCGCTGTCCGAATTGCGGCGCCGTACGCGCCGAATGCACATGCATGCCGAACGGATCCTTCGACCCGCTCCGCATCCGCCCCTACGCCCCCCGACCGACCCCGACCCCAACACCCCCGGAGCCGAGCCCCGACCCTGGTCCGGGGCCTGACCTTGGCACGGGGCCTGACCTTGGCACGGGCGCGGGGCCTGGCACGGGTCCGGGCCCTGGCGCGGGTCCGCGGCCTGGCGCGGGTCCGGGGCCTGGCCATGGCACGGGTCCGCGGCCTGGCCACGGCACGGGTCCGCGGCCTGGCCACGGCACGGGTCCGCGGCCTGGCCACGGCACGGGTCCGCGGCCTGGCCACGGCACGGGTCCGGGGCCTGGCCTTGGCTCCGGCCCTGGTCCGGGGCTTGGCCTTGGCCTGGGCACGGGCCCTGGGCCTGGCCTTGAGGCTGCGCCCGGCCATGGCGCGGGGCCGGGGCCTGGCACGGGTCCGGGCCCTGGGCCGGGCATTGACACCGGCCCTGGTCCGGGGCCTGGCCTTGGCCTGGGCGCGGGGCCTGGGCCTGGCCTTGGCTCTGCGCCCGGCCGCGGCGCGCCGTACGCGCAGACCCCGCCTGGGACCGACGCACCGTACGCGCAGACCCCGCCCGGGACGGACGCGCCGTACGCCCAGACCCCGCCCGGATCGGACGGCCGGTACGCCCAGACCCCGCCCGGATCGGACGGCCCGTACCCGCAGGTCCCGGCGCCCCCGGCGCAAGGGCTCGGAGGACCGTACGTACCCGGCCCCCGGGACGCGCACGCCGTGTGGCCGCAGCCCCCCGCCGGGACCGGCGCGGGCGCCGTGGCGTACGGGGCCGGGCACGCGGATTCCGGCCGGCCGGGCGTGGCGGGCCCGGACACCTCCGCGTCGGACGGTGCCGGTTTCGTCGGCGGACCGCCGACCCCGCGGGCGGAGGCGGCGACCGAGCTCTTGGCGGCGGTGCCGGCAGGGCCCCCTGCGGCTCCGGAGCCGCACACGCCCGCCTACGGCATACCCGTACCGGCCCCGGCCGAGCAGACGATGCAGCTGAGCCCCGTCGCCCCGCACCCGCGCCGCGCCGGCTCCGCGCGGCGGAACCGGCTGCTGGTGCCGCTGATCGCCGGTGGGGGCGTCCTGGCCGTCGGCGCGGTGGCACTGTCGCTCGGGGTCTTCACGGGCTCCGGGAAGGGCGACGCCGTCCTGCTGGACCCCGGTCCGTCGGCGCCCGCCATCAGCGTCGCTCCGGTGGGCCCGTCGGACGGGCCCACCGGGGAGACGCCGTCACCCTCCGCGTCGGCCTCGCCCAGCACAAGCACCTCCGCGTCGCGCTCCGCGTCCCCGTCCGCCTCCGCGGCGAGCCCCACCGCGTCCCGCTCGTCCTCCGCGGCCCCGGCCCCGTCGGCGACCACCGGCCGCCCCGTCGCCCCCACCACCCCGTCGCCCGCGGCCAAGCCGGTGACCCTGCGTTCGGGGGACTCCGGCCCCGAGGTGGAGAAGCTCCAGCGGCTCCTGGCGGACCAGGGCCTGTACCGGGGCCGCTTCGACGGCCGCTACGGGCGTTCCGTCGAGCGGGCCGTGGACGACTTCCAGTTCTACAACGACGTCCGGGGCGATCCGTCGGGCGTCTACGGTCCGGCGACGCGGCGCGCCCTGGAGGGATAGGTCACTCCGCGGGCGGTGGCGCACACCCTCCCTCGTTTTGTATCGTGTAGGAACAAAGTGGTTCCGTCCGCACTCCCTGACCGGTGGACGGAACCACTTGTTCTCTTTTCCCGCCCCGTCTGGAGCCTTCCGATGCCGGCCAGCACGACCACCACCCCCGTCGTCCTCACCACCCGGGCGCTGCTCCTGGACATGGACGGCACCATCGTCAACTCGGACGCGGTGGTCGAGCGCTGCTGGCGCGAGTGGGCGGTGTCCCACGGGCTGGACCCGCAGGAGGCGCTCAAGGTGGTCCACGGCCGCCAGGGCTACGCCACGATGGCCGTCCTGCTGCCCGAGCGCCCGATGGAGCTCAATCACGCGGAGAACAAGGTGATGCTCGCCCGCGAGACGGCCGACACCGACGGCGTGGTCCCCGTCGGGGGCGCCGAGGAGTTCATGGCGTCGATCGCCGGGCTGCCGCACGCCCTCGTCACCTCCGCCGACGCCGCCCTGGCCGCGGCCCGGATGACGGCGGCCGCGCTGCCGATGCCGCGGGTCCGCGTCACCGCCGAATCCGTCGGGGCCAGCAAGCCCGACCCCGAGGGTTTCCTCAAGGGCGCGGCCGAGCTGGGCATGGACCCGGCCGACTGCGTGGTCTTCGAGGACTCCGGCGCGGGCATCGCCGCGGGCCTGGCGGCCGGCATGCGCGTGATCGGCGTCGGCCCGCGCGCCGCGGCGTACGGGCCGACGGCCCACGTTCCCGACCTGACCTCGGTCCGCGTCGAGGCGGACGGGGACGGCACGATCCGCCTCGTCCTCACCCCGACCGCCTGACCCGGGGCCCGACCACCTGACCTGGGGCCGGGGCCGGGGCGCCTAACCCGAGACCGGACCACGCGACCCGGCCGGGGCACCCGAAGCCAAGGCGCCCGACCCGCGAGCGCCCGGTGCAGGGCCTCGCCACGAGCCGACACCCCGCGCAGGGCCCCGCCACGAGCGGACGCGACACGCAGGCCCTCTGCGCGAGCGGACGCGACGCACGGCACCGCGGCGCGAGCAGACGCGACGCACGGTGCCTCGGCGCGGGCGGACGCGACGCACGGCGCCCCGCCACGAGCCGACACCACACACGGCACCGCGGCGCGAGCCGACACCACGCACGGCACCCCGCCACGAGCGGACGCGACGCACGGCACCGCGCCTCACGGAGCCCCCACACAGGCAGCCGCGCCCCAACGGGACGCGCCGCAGGCGGACGCAGCCCAACGGGACACGCCCCAAGAGCCGACGGCAACACGGCACAACGACTCCGCGCTACTGCCCGACGCGCCCGTCGATCCGCTCGCGCAGCAGGTCCGCGTGGCCGTTGTGGCGGGCGTACTCCTCGATCATGTGCACCAGCACCTCGCGCAGTTCCGTCGGCGTTCCGCCGTTGTCGCCGACGGCCCCGAGATCGGGTGCCTCCTCGACGAGCCGCTCCGCGAAGGCGACCTCCGCCCGCCAGGTGGCCCAGGCCTCCGCCACCACCGCCGGGTCGGCCACGGCCCCCCTGAACTCCCCGTCCGGCTCCCGCTCCGAGCGGTAGTGCCGACGGACCTCCTCGCCCGCCATGACCCCCCTGAACCACTTCTGCTCCACGCCCGCGAGGTGGCGTACGAGGCCCAGCAGCGACAGGTCCGAGGGTTCCACCGCCCGGCGGGCCATCGCCCCGGCGTCGAGGCCGGAGCACTTCAGCTCCAGGGTGAGCCGCTGATCGCGCAGGTATCCGGCCAGGAGGGCCCGCTCGCCCCGGAACCCGCCGTCGGACCGGGCGTCCTCATCGGGACGCACGAACATGTTGGACCAGCCGAAACCCGGGCCGGACGAGGAGGGGGACGGCAACGGGGAAGCGGGCGCGGGGGTGGGCGCAGAGGTGGGCCCGGTGGAGGTCACGCCCTCAAGCGTGCCCGCGGCCCCGGGCCCCCACAAGGGGTTTCCCGGGCCGCGAGGGGGCTCCGCTCAGCCCGCGATCGCCTCGTACAGCGAGAACACCGCCAGCGCCGCCATGACGGCGGCCGCGATCTTGGTGATGAGCCGCAGCGGCACGTACTTCATGAGGGTGCGACCGCCGAGGATGCCGATGCCGGCGACGGCCCACAGGGCCAGCACCGCGCCGAGGCCGACGGAGACGGGGTTGTCGTACCGCGCGGCGAGGTTGGCGGTCATGATCTGGGTCAGGTCACCGAACTCGGCCACCAGGATCAGCATGAAGCCGGCCCCCGAGACCTTCCAGAAGGACTGGTCGGCGGGCGCCTTGACCTCCTCGTCCCCGTCGTCCTTCTTCAGGAGCAGCATGGCCGCTCCGGCGAGGAAGAGGACGCCCACGACGGCCTGGACCAGCCGGTGCGGGAGCAGCGTCAGGACGCTGCCCGCGGCGATGGCGAGCGCGACGTGCACGGCGAAGGCGGCGGCGACGCCCGCGAAGACGTAGGAGGCGCGGTAGCGGGTGCCGAGCATCAGGCCGGCGAGGGCCGTCTTGTCCGGAAGTTCGGCGAGGAAGACGACGCCGAAGGCGATGGCCATGATGGTGAAGCTGAACACGGGGTGGGACCTCGATCGGTCGGGCAGGACGCCATCGGGACCGAGAGACCTGAGGTGCGGCAGGGGTCGCTTCGGCTCGGCGGCGCCCTGAGGTGCGTAAACGCGGACAGGACACTGCGGCCGAAGGTCTCGCTGGCCGACCGCTGACGCGGCCTGCCTCCGGGCGCCGGCTGGGGTGACCCAGCAGTATGTCGACGGTCCGGCGAAGAGCTACTCCCCTTCATGCTCCTCCAGGGTACGCGACGGCGGCCACCGGCCACCCCTGCCCGGAATGTGAGCTTGGACCCACTCCACTCCGTTCCGCGTCACTCACGTGGCCGGATTTCCAACTTCCCTGTGGCCGGGGATCGTTGGTTGTCTTGATGTGACGTGCTCATGTCGGCAACCTGTCACCTGGCGCCCGTCCCCGCGACACCTGGCGCCGCCAGCATGGCCGCGCCCCACCGGGGCGGAACGGCCACCACCCCCCGCACCCAGGGAGCCCTCATGGCCCTCGCTTCTCTTCGCCTGCCCTCTTTCTACGCGCGTCGCATAGGCCGCGCGGGCATCCTCGCGTCCGCCGTCGCCCTCGCCTCGCTCACCTCGCTCGTGAACGCCCCGACCGCCCTGGCCTCCCCGCCCACCCCGATCAGCGCGGCCGCCGCCCGGAGCTACCTGGCCACGGTGACGCCCACGCCGGAAGGCTCCCTCAGCGGCTACAGCCGCGCCCAGTTCCCGCACTGGAGCACGGTCTCCGGAACCTGTAACACCCGCGAGACGGTCCTCAAGCGGGACGGCGTCAACGTCGTCACCGACTCCGCCTGCGCCGCCGTCAGCGGCAGCTGGTACTCGGAGTACGACGGGGCCACCTGGACCGCCGCGTCCGACGTGGACATCGACCACATGGTCCCGCTCGCCGAGGCCTGGCGCTCGGGCGCCAACTCCTGGACCACCGACCGCCGTCAGCAGTTCGCCAACGACCTCACCCGACCGCAGCTCATCGCCGTCACGGACAACGTCAACCAGGCCAAGGGCGACCTCGACCCCGGCAAGTGGCTGCCCCCGCGCACCGCGTACCGCTGCACGTACGCCCGGATGTGGGTGCAGGTGAAGCAGTACTGGGGTCTGAGCATGGACAGCGGGGAGAAGACGGCCCTGGTGAACCTCCTGAACGGCTGCTGACCCGGCATTCACCCCCGCTCTCCCCCGCCAGGGGGAGGCCGGGCGGGCCCTCCGCCCCGTACCGTGATCGAAAGGGGTATGGAGGAGGGGGAGTTCCATGGCCGGACTGCGTCTTGGGCCACTGCTGCGCCACATCGACTGGGACACGGGCGGCGCCGCCACGATATGGGTCGAGGCGGACCGCCCGTGCACGGCCGTGGTGCGGTGCGCCGACGGGTCCGGCGGCAGCGCCCGCACCTTCCAGATCTGCGGCCACCACTACGCGCTGGTCCCGGTCACCGGCCTGACCCCCGGCGCGACCACGGCCTACGAGGTGCTCCTCGACGGAGCCCTCGTCTGGCCGGCGGCCGGGAACGGCTTCCCCGCGAGCACGATCACCACCCCGGCGGTGGGCCGCCCCGGACGGCCCGCACCCGGGCTCCGGGTCACCTTCGGCTCCTGCCGGCAGGCCGCCCCGCCCGCCGGCCGACGCGGACCGCACGGCGCCGACGCCCTCGACACCCTCGCGGCACGGCTCGCCGCCGATCCCGGAGCACCCCGGCCCGATCTCCTCCTGCTGCTGGGCGACCAGGTCTACGCCGACCAGCTGTCGCGGGAGACCCGGCGGTGGCTCGCGGCCCGCCGGGACCTGCGCGAGGCGCCGGGCGCACAGGTCGCGGACTACGAGGAGTACACCCGGCTCTACTACGAGTCCTGGCTCGACCCCGAGATCCGCTGGCTGCTCTCGACGGTCCCCAGCCTGCACGTGTTCGACGACCACGACGTCATAGACGACTGGAACACCAGCGAGGCCTGGCTCGCCGAGATGCGGGCGACCCCGTGGTGGCCGGAGCGGGTGCTCAGCGGGCTCATGTCGTACTGGGTGCACCAACACCTGGGCAACCTCTCCCCCGCCGAACTCGCGGCGGACCCCCTGTACGCGGCGGTACGGGCCGACCCGGACGGCACCGACGCCCTGCGCGCCTTCGCGGCCCGGGCGGACGCCGATCCGGCTTCGGTGCGCTGGAGTTACCGGCGGGACTTCGGCCGGACCCGGCTGCTGATGGTCGACACCCGGGCGGCCCGGGTGCTCGCCGAGGACGGGCGGGCCATGCTCGACCCGGCCGAACAGGCCTGGCTGCGGGAGAACGCCCTCGCCGGGCACGGGGATTACGACCACCTGCTGATCGGCTCCTCGCTGCCGTGGCTGATGCCCCCGCTGATCCACGACGCGGAAGTGTGGAACGCCGCGCTGTGCCGGGGAGAGCGCGGGGCCCGGTGGGCACGCATCGGCGAGGACCTGCGGCGGCGCGCCGATCTGGAGCACTGGGCGGCGTTCCCCGCGTCGTTCGAGGCGCTGAGCGACCTCATCGAGGAGGTGGGGACGGGGCCGAAGGCCCCGGCGACGGTGATGGTCCTGTCCGGGGACGTCCACCACGCGTACGTGGCCGAGCCCCGAATACCCAGTACGGCCCGCGTGTTCCAGCTGACCTGCTCACCGGTGCACAACTCCATCCACACGGCGGTCAAGTGGGGGTTCCGGCTGGGCTGGTCGCGGCTGGGCCGGTGGCTGGGGCGCGGCTTCTCGCGGCACGGGCGGACTGGCCGGCCGCCGCTGAGCTGGCGGCGCACGGGCGGCCCGTGGTTCGGCAACCAGCTCATGACGCTGGCGCTGGCGGGCCGCAGCGCCCGGCTGCGCCTGGACCAGGCCCGCCCGGGGCGACGGGGAGCGGCCGGAACGGCCCGGCTGGTGACGGTCCTGGACCGGGAGCTCACCGAACCGCACACCGGCCGGCCCTAGGCCGTCGGCGGACCCGGCGGCGGACCTGACGGACGCGGTGGCCCCCGGGCTCGTGCGGCCCCCCGCCGGGCGTACGCTGTATGGCTGTCAAGCCGCCCCTGCCGCTCCCCGCGACGACGCGGCGCTTCGGACTGGGGAGTCCCGCTGTGCTCGAAACGCTGGGGTCGTTGACCTCGAGCCCATGGATCTACGTCGTGGTCGCGGTGTCCATCCTGCTCGACGTGTTCCTGCCGGTGCTGCCGAGCGGGGTGCTGGTGATCACGGCCGCGGCAGCGGCGGCGGCCGCCGGTCCTCCGCCCCGGGTTCCCGACATCAGGGCCCTGCTGGTCATCGCCACGACGGCCTCGGTCCTGGGCGACCTGGCCGCGTACCGGCTGGCCCGGCTCGGCGGGGCCCGCCTGGACCGGGCCATCGCCCGCTCCCGCCGGCTGACCCGGGCTCAGGAGCGCCTGGGCACGGCCCTCTCCCGGGGCGGCGGCGCCCTGGTCGTGATCGCCCGCTTCGCGCCCGCCGGCCGCTCGGTGGTCTCGCTGGGCGCCGGCCGGACCCAGCGCAAGGTGAGGGAGTTCCTTCCCTGGTCGGTGCTGGCGGGCATGACCTGGGCGGGCTACAGCGTGTCTCTCGGTTACTTCGGCACCCAGTGGCTGGGCACCACCTGGCTCGGTACGGCGGTCTCCCTGATCGCCCTGTTCGCGGCGGGCTCCCTGGCCGCCTTTCTCGTCCGCCGGCCGCCCGAGGCCACGGCGCCCGCGACGTAGGAGACACGCATGACGGACCCGCACGTTCCCGGAACCGGCACCCCACCCGGCCACGAGGCGGTGGCGGCCCGGCTCGAAGGGCACCGGCGGGAACTGACCGGCTACTGCTACCGGATGCTGGGGTCGGTGTTCGAGGCGGAGGACGCCGTGCAGGAGACCATGGTCCGCGCCTGGCGCGGCGCGGACCGGTTCGACGGCCGCGCCTCGTTGCGGACGTGGCTCTACCGCATCGCCACGAACGTCTGTCTGGACGCGCTCGCCGGCCGCGAACGCCGGGCCCGCCCGATGGACCTCTGCGGCCCGGCCGTCGGCGCCACCTCGCCGGGCACCGTGCTGGACTCCTCCGCGTGGATCGAACCCTTCCCCGCGGGCCCCACGGCCGTGGCCGTCGACCCGGCGGAGGCGGCCGCCACCGGCGAGTCCGTCCGGCTGGCCTTCGTAGCGGCGCTGCAGCACCTGGCGCCCCGGCAGCGCGCCGTCCTGCTCCTGCGCGAGGTCCTCGGCTTCTCGGCGCAGGAGGTCGCCGACGTCCAGGGCTCCACCGTCGCCTCCGTGAACAGCGCGCTGCAGCGGGCCCGGGCCGTGCTGGCCACCCGGCGCTCCGAAAGTACGGACGGCGCACCGGCCGCACCCGCCGGCGAAGCCACCCGACGGGCCCTCGCCGACCGGTACGCCGCCGCGTTCTCCGGCTTCGACATGGAGGCCCTCTCCATGCTGCTGCACGTGGACGCCACCCTGTCCCTGGCCCCGCACACCCTGTGGATGCGGGGCTCCGCCGAGATCCGGGCGTGGCTCGCCGGTCCGGCCGTCGGCTGCCGGGGGTCCCGGCTGGTGCCGACCACGGCGAACGGTTCGCCCGCCTTCGGCCAGTACCGGCGCCGGGCCGACGGCACGGGCTTCGACCCCTGGGCGCTCCAGGTCGTCGAAGTGTCGGGGGAGGCGGTCACCGACATCAGCGTCTTCCGCGACACCGAGCGGCTGTTCCCCCTCTTCGGCCTGCCCCCTCACCTGGACGCGTAGGCCGGGCGGGGCAGTCGGTCACCCGTTCACCCTGCAGCGATCGCCGCGTCCCGGCGGGGCTTCTAGCGTCCAGAGCACGGCGCGCATCCGATTCCGCGTCACGTCCGTGCCCTGGCCGCGCCGTTTCGAGGAGCCCGAGGAGTTCTCTCCATGTCCCCCACACGCATCCGGTACCGGCTGGCGGGCGTCGCTGTCGCGACACTCGCCGTCGCTGCCGTCACACCCGTCATTCCCGCCTCCGCCGCCCCCTCCGCCACCGTCTCCCCCGGAACCGTCGCCCCGGGCGGGCGGGTCGACCTCAAGGTCGAGGGCTGCGGCACCAAGACCGGCCGGGCCACCTCCCGGGCGTTCGGCAGCGTCCCGCTGAACCCGGACAGCCTGAGGCCGGGTGCCCTCTCCGGTGCCGCCACCCTCTACGCCGACGCCCCCACCGGCTCCCACCCCGTCACCTTCGAGTGCGGCGGCACTGGCGGTGCCCGCATCACCGTCACCCTCCAGGTCGCCCCCGGCGCCGCGCGCGGCGGACTCGGCGGCAGCGTCGATTCGATGAGCACCGGGCAGGTGGCCCTGGGCGGCACCCTCGCGGCAGGCGCGCTCGGCGCCGGGGTCTGGATCCTGCGCCGCCGCACGGCCCGGACCGGCTGACCCGACGCCCCGCCGCCGCCGGCCCCTACACCGCGGCGGACTGCCCGCGCACCCGCACCCCGTCGAGCAGCAGCCTGGTCGCCTCCGCGACGGCGTCCACGGCCGCGTCGAACACCTCCCGGTTGTGCGCGGCGGGCGCCCGGAACCCGGACACCTTCCGTACGTACTGGAGCGCGGCGGCGCGGATCTCCTCCTCGGTGGCCTTCTCGGGGATGGCGGGCGGGCGCAGGGTCTTAATGGAGCGGCACATACCTCCACTATGGCGCGGAGGGCGGCAGCTCGGCCCCGGAAAGCTTCATGATCAGCCCGGCCTGGAGCCGGCCCCGCAGCACCGGGTCGGCCACCTCCTCCAGCAGGCCGATCGCCTGCCGCGTGCTCTCGGCGGCCCTCCGGTCCTCGCGCAGGGCGGTGCTCTGCGCGGTCATGTGCCGCAGCGCGAGGTCGGCCCGCCGGTGGAACAGCTGGCCGACGAGGGTGACGACCAGGCCGACGGAGCTGGTCACCACCCCGATGTACGCGTCCCCCGCGCTCTCCGCCTTCCACACGGCGAGCCCGACCCCGAACAGCAGCACGGCCGCGCCGATGCCCGCGAACCGCTGGCTGGTCACGAAGCTACTGCGGGCCTGCGCCAGCCCGTATGCGTAGTACTCGACGAGGATCGGGGTGAAGTCGTCGCGCCGGCCCTCCGGCTCGACCGCCCCGCCCCGCCCGGCGTCCACGAGCCCGGGTCCCCCCTGGCCGTCCCCCTCACCGGCCCCGGGTCCGCCAGCCCCCAGCCCCGCGAGCAGCCGCGCCCGCTCAGCGTCCCGCCGCGCCTCGAACCCCCGGCTCCGCCGCCACTCGCCCCACACAGCCCCGAAGCCCACCACCACGATCCCGATCCCCCAGACCCACACCTCGGCCCCTGCCACGCCCATCACCCCCCGCGATGAGATCCCCGCCCCACCGTGCGGGAAACCCACCCGGAACCTAGACTGACGAACGCCCGAAATGTCCACATCGGGGGATGAGGGAGACACCATGGCCAAGCGAGGAAACAAGCGCCGCGCCCGCAAGAAGAAGAAGGCCAACCACGGCAAGCGCCCCAACGCCTGACCCCGCCTCCCCGCCCGCAACCCCACACGGGCGGCCACCCGAACACCCGAAGAGCCCCCCACCCCACAGGGCGGGGGGCTTCTCCACACCCCCCGGCCCCGCCCCCTGAGCACGCCCACTCACTCCACCTTGAGTACCGGCACCCTGCCCCCCACCCACCCGGCCCGGAACAGTAGGAGCATGCGCAAAGGCCCCCGGATATCCGCTCCCCACGCACTGTCGATCCCACTCCAGGCCGCGGCCGCGATCGCGGCATGGGCCGCCTGGCTGGGCTGGGACCAGCACCGCGACGTACACCCCGACGGCTCGCAGACCGGCCCCTACGAGGCGTGGCAGGTGATCGGGCTCGGCCTGACCGTCCTGGCCCTGACCTACTGGGCGGCATCCCGGGGCCACACGGCGGCAGCCATCCTCGGCACCACCACCGGCCTGACCGCCGCCGCCTACTACGACTGGTCGGACGACGCGAGCGGCCTCTTCATGATCGGAGTATCCCTGACCACCCTCGCAAGCCTCGCCGGCACCACCGCCCTCACCCTCGCCACCACCACCTCGAAACACCGGCCCACCCGACCGGACTGAGCCACAACTCGCCCTCGGCCGAAGGCCCCCAGCCATGATCGGTCGGGAGCCTTCGCACTGATGGGCGCGGACGGTTCCGGACCGCCGACATCTGCTTTGCAAGCTCACCCGGACACTCACCCTGCCCTGACTTCCCACGGCCAGGCACCCTCCGGGGAGACGCTGACAGCTACTGTCATCGCCATCGTTGATGTCAGCCGTGAATGTCAGCTCCACCCCAGCTGCACTACGGCCGCTGGGGTGGCCTCACTCCTCGTCGCACCGCTCCAGAACCAGGCTGAGGGAACCCTCCTCCAGCCCGTTGCTGTCCTCTAGGTGCAGGTGACTCCCATCGGGAACACCCTCCGCGGCAAGCACCAGCAGATGCCCGGCAAGCGTCCTGAGACCTGCGGCGTTCGCCTCGATCACGACCTCTCCCCCCAGGCCCCGCACCTCGATCCGCGCGTCCGCCTCCCAAGTGAAGACTTGCGCGACACCATCGGTCACGGCCGTAAGCCGGGTGCTCTCAACGAGGGCACTGCTGGAATCAGAGGTCATGGAGCCATCATGCCGCCCAGCGCACACGGCTCGGGAGGCATGTGCGTCTCATCCGTATCAGCAGCTCGAAGGCGCAAAGCACGATGCAGCGCCAGCTTCCGTCCACGAGTAGGTCACGGCTAAGGGCTGTCCCGTAAACGATCTCCACCTCAGGGGCGTCGCGGGTAGTCAGGGTGATCGGCGTAAGGTGATGCGAGGTCGAGCAGGTCATCGCATGGCCAGGTCTCGCCGTCGTACTGGCAGTCATCGCGGTTGTCCCACGGCAGTTCGGGGTCGCCCGTGGCAGGGCTGAGCACATGTCGGGCGAGCATGCGTCGCTTGGCCCCGACCTCCCGCAGGACGCGAGCGGGGTCGTGCAGCGCGACGTGCAGGGCGATCGTGGGATGGAAGCCGGAGAGTTCTCCTTGAGCGAAGTCGACCGTGTGCCCGTCAGCGGTCCACTCCCCGCAGCCGTCACCGTCACACCGTCGGGCCAGGTCGGCCTCCTCGTCCAGCCGTGTGTGGAGGAACGTCACAAGGTCTTGGCTCATGGGGTCATCCTGAATGATGCGCCAGGTCCGAGGCGTCTCGGAGATTATTTACGGGACAGCCCTCAGGGGAGCTCCGCCCGATAGAAGATCTTCCCGTTGCGGGGCTCCGCGCCGAGGGCTCGGTAGAAGGCGAGAGCCGCCGGGTTATCCGCGTCGGCTGTCCACTCCACCCGCGAGCAACCCACCTGTGCCGCCACGGCCTTGAGTGCCTTCATCAGGGCCCCGGCTACGCCGCGACGTCGAGCCGGCTCGCGCACGTACAGTTCCTTCAGGAACAGGGAGGTATCCGCACCGGCCGCCGGCCACAGGAAGCTGTACGACGCCAGGCCGAGTACCTGCTCGCCGTCGCGGGCCAAGAGCACTGTCGCCGCCGGCCGCTCGCCGAACAAGGCCGCCCGAATCTGCTCGGGGTCACCAGGCGTCGCCGAACCCCCGTAGTAGCCCTCGATTTCCCCGAGGATCACGGAGATGACGTCAACGTCGTCCGGCGTCGCCTGCTCGATGCGCACTGCTGTCCCTCTCGACAGGGGACAGCGCCAACACCTCGCGCAGCACCCGCACCTCCGGCACCGTCCGTGCCTCCGGCACCCTAGCCGCGACCTCCCGTGCCCGGTAGATGACCAGCGCAGATCGGTGCTCGTTCGGCAGGTCGACGATCGTTGCCGTCGCCAGGGCCACCGCACCTGCCACATCGCCGCGGATCGCGGCTCCTATGGCCTGATCAAGGGCGATCAGCGCGCGGTCGGTGTGGTCTCGCAGCGGGTACAGCTCCGGAGCGCGCTCCTGCTGGTCGGCTGCCCGCTCGATCTCGCCCAGGTGGGTCAGGGCGTTGCCTGAGTGGAAGGCGAGCTGCGACTCCGAGTAGCCGAAGGCCGAAGCAGTCCGGTCCGCCTCGGGCAGCCGCTCCAGGGCAACCTCCGCCCTCCCGAGCGCCTCCACCGCGTTGTCCCGCTGCCCCAACAGCGCCAGCGCCCGCCCTTCCAACGGGGCCGCCAGGGCAGGCCCGACATACGGCAGGCCACCCGCGAGGTGCTGTGCTCGCGCGGCCAGTTCGGCGGCTCCCTCCAAGTCGCCCCCGTAGTACAGCTGGTAAGCCTCCTGCGCGTACATCCAGCTGAGGGCCGACCGGTCGTCGGCTGCGGCTGCTGCCGCGCGGCCAGTACGCCACCAGGCTCGTGAGCGGCCATCCCCCAGCTTGAGCAGTCAGCGCCATCAGCCCCGACATCTGCGCCACGGCGATCGTCAGACGCTGCCGCGCGGGCACCGAATGCCGGTGGGTCAGTACGAGACGTAAGTCCGTGAAGTCTGCCAGGAGCTCGGGCAGGAGCTCACCCTCGGCCGGTACCGGGTGGCCCGTCCGTGCCTGGCCACCGTGCACTCCCACTCATCGAGTGACGCATCCGTCATCGGGCCGGCTGTCAACGTCTGGTGCAGGCCCTGCTGCAAGGCATCCGCCTGATCGAGCGGGGAAGAACCCGGGCGGATGTCCGCGAGAGCCACCAGATGCCCTTCGGCGCCGAGGGCTCCATCCAGGGCGGCGGCGAGTTCCCGTGTGGGCTGTCGTTTGCCGTTCTCCAGGTCGCTGACATGCGTCTTCCCGCAGGCGGCGAGACGGGCGACGTCCCGCACGGACCGGTTACCTCGAAGTCGGCGTAGGACTTCGCCGAAGGATTCGGGCACGGCTCCTCCTCCGTGTCCGCAGGGGTGCGGACGCGCGCGGACACGCCAACGATGTTCATCACGGTGTGCGCACGTCAGGCTACTCCTGCGGGCAACTGCCCAGCACCTACTTGGGATTGCCGCCACCCGCTGACGACGCAGGGAGCAGCAGCGTGAACCCCGGCGAGACACGGATCGAGGAACTCCTCGGGAAGGCACTGGCCCCCTACTCGGAACAGCCGGACGCCGAGGGCGTCGCCCGCCTCACCGGCGACTTGGTCGCGAGCGGGCAGGCCTTGCACGCCCAGGTCTCCGCGATCCCGCACGGCCAGCGGACGGAGCGCGGCCACGCGGCCCTGGCCGAGTGGTCGTACTTCACCGACGCCGGCCCGACGGGGCACAGCGACCACGCGGCCTGGAACCACGCGCGCGCCCTGGCCCGGATCCTGCGGAACCTGGCCACGGCGGTCGAGCAGCAGACGAGCCGCGTCCAGTGAGCGAGTGGCAGCGACAGGCCCTGTACGTCGTGATCGCCCTCGGGATCCTCGCCGTCATCGTCGTCGACACCTTCCTCCACACAACCTAGGGAGAAGCATGTCCACTCCGCCCCTGCCCCCTCCGCCGTGCAGCAGCAAGGGGGCACCACCCCCACACCCGCCCAGACTGGCGGAACCATGACCCTCACCATGGAGCCTGGAGCCCGCGACGCCCGGTCTCTGCTCAGCCCCAACGACTTCATGGCGTCACCGCGACCGTCGCCAAGGACAACCCCGACATGGACTGGACCATGTCGGAGCGGGTCGTCGTCGAGGGCCTCAAGTTCGTCGCCGCGGCCGCCGCAGGCGCACGGGGTATCGCACCGTCCCGCGTCGTCGACGAGGGCTGGCACGCCCTCATCCTGCACACCGCCATCTACAACGGCCTGTGCGAGCGTCTCGGGGGTTCGTCCACCACTACCCCGAGCCCCCGGACTCCGGCCGCCCGGTCCGGCCGCGTCGCGGCCGGGCGGGGTTCCTTCTCCTCTGCGGAGCCCCTTCCATGACCACCCAGTCCACATGGGACAGCTACGCCTGCCTCACTCCTGCCGGCCGCCACGGTCCACCGCCGCCCTTCAGCTGGACGATCCATCACGGGCACAGGCCCGGCGCCTCACTCCTCGAAGTCGGCCCCGGTGCGGATGTGCTGGAACTCGGTTGCGGCAAGGGTGATCGGCTCGCCCACCTGTCCTCGCTCGGCGTGCACGCCGTTGGCGTTGACGTCTCAGGCGTTCAGGTGGCTGCGGCAGCTGCCCGGTGGGGGTCTGCGGTCGAGGTGCATCACGCCGGCGCCGCGCACTTCCTGTGCCACACCACGAGCACGTACGACGCGATCTTCTCCGTCTTCGGGCCCACTGGTTCACGGACCCGGGCGTCCTCCTTCCGGCCATCAGGGAACGACTCCGGCCCGGGGGCGTTCTGGTCCTGTCCCATCTGCCCCCTGGGGAACGCTTCGGTAGGCCTGCGTCTTCGGCCGTGCACTCTGCGTCCCCGACCGTGACCCGTTGGGAGGGGGAGGCCGGTCAGTGGGTTAACGCGCTTCGGGAGCACGGGTTCTTGACGCCGCAGGCGGGCACGATCGCCCCGCCTCGTGGCACCTCACCGATGCGCACGATCGTGCTCCGCTACTGGGTGCAGGTCCCGACAGGGCCCCGGCTGGCAGTCCCCCATCGACTGCGGCTCTCTTCTGGAGAACGGCTGGAGCACTGCTCGACCGAGCCCCGCAGCCCGTTTTCGCTGGCTGGTTTGGCGCGCACGGTATGTCCATGCCAGATCTGATCTAACCCGATGATCTGCCAGTTGTAACCCCCTGAATGGGTGATGACTGGGGGCTGCTCACATCGCGATGTGGCGTCGAAGACGAGGAAAGCCCCCCGATCGAACACGATCGGGGGGCCAAGAACAGGCTCTCACCTGCTACTTCCTACTGGTGGGCGCGGACGGTTTCGAACCGCCGACATCTGCTTTGTAAGAGCAGCGCTCTACCCCTGAGCTACGCACCCGTGGACGAGTGGACAGCCTACATGGAGGGCGCACCCCCCACGCAAACCCGTTCCCGTGGGAGAGAATGGACCTGGGCATGGCGGACGCGGTACGGGAGAGGGATTGTGACGACGGCATCCCGGCGGTGGTTCGGCGGGCGGGACGAGAGTCGGCGGGCGGATGTGCAGGCGGCGAAGGATGCCGCCGCGGCCGCGTTCTACGAGCTGGACACCGCGCAGCGGGATCTGCGGATCTCCATGGAGACCATCGCCGCCGCGGACGGCTCGCCCGAGGCCCGGCGGGCCGCGGAGGGGTTCGTGGCGCTGGGGCAGCGCATCGACCAGGTGAGCCACGTGTACATCGAGGCCGTCGACGCGCACGACCTGGACCGGGTCGATCTGGAGGGCTCGGTCGCCTCGCAGGCGCGGGAGCAGCTGACCCGGGCCCGTGAGGAGCTGGTGCGGGTCAAGGGGGAGCTGGAGCGGTTCGCCCAGGGGTTGCAGCCGCTGCTGGACAAGGCGGAGACGCAGCTGGCGAGGGTCGCGCCGGCGCGGGAGCGGGCGAAGGCCGCGCTGCTGGCGGCGAGTGACGCGCTGGACGTGACGCGGGCGAAGGGGATACGGGCCGACGAGCCGGCGGCCCGGCTGGCCGCGCTGGGGCCCGAGCTGACCAAGCTGAACCAGGGCGCGGCCCTCCACGGGGTCCAGGCGACCGTGCAGCGCGCCGACCGGATCCTGCGGGAGGCGGAAGCGGTACGGGCCGAGGTGGCGCGGCTGCCGGAGCGGGCCGCGGAGATCGACCGCCGGTTGGTGAGCCTGCGGACCCGGGCGCAGGCGCTGCGCAACCGGGCGGACCGCGTGGATCCGGTGCTCAGTGAGCTGAGGCGCCGGTTCAGCGCGGCGTGCTGGCAGGACCTTCAGCACGTCCCCGACCAGGCGGTACGGGACGTCGCGCGGGCGGAGGACCGGCTCGGGGAGGCCGGCCGGGCGCGGGAGGAACAGCGCTGGGCCGACGTAGGGACGCTCCTGGAGGAGGTCCGGAGCTCGCTGGACGCGACCGACGAGGCGGTGTCGGCCGCGCAGGACCGGCTCACGCGGCTGGAGGCGGTGGCGCGGGATCCGAAGGCCGAGGTGGAGCGGACCCGGTTCGCGATCCGGGACGCGCAACGGCTGGCGATGGCGGGCCGGACCGTGCCCGATCCCCGGCACGCGCGCCCGCTGGACGAGTCGGTGGCACGGGTGGAGCGGGCCCTGGCCGGGCTGGAGGGGCGGCACCCGGACTATTGGGCGTTCCTGCTGGAGATGGAGGACGTACGGGGCTCCGTGACCCGGGTGGTCAACGGGATCCGGGCGGAGCGCGGCCAGGGCTAGGACGGTCAGGGCTAGCGCAGTCAGGGCTAGCGCGCGGTCAGGGCCGACGTCGTCGAGGCCGACGCAGCCAGGGCCGGCGCGTTCGAGGCCGACGCAGCCGAGCTCGCGCGGCCTGAGCTCGCGTGGCCGAGGCCGGCGCCCCCCGCCCCCGGTCGGCCTTCGCCCGGTACGGGTTGTCCGGGGGGCCTCGGCGGCGGATGCTGGAGGTGCGGGGGGGCGGAGTAGAGGAGGGCGAGATGGCTGCCCACACGTCCCACCGGCCTCGTACGGCCCATGAGTCTCCGGCGCCCTATGAACCGTACCGTCCTCACGCGGTCTACGGGTGTCACGAGGCTCATGAGAACTACGCGCCCTACGTACCCCACGAGCCGTACGAGACACACGAGCCACAGCACTCCCACCTGATGCACCGCCTCCTGCACCCCGTCAACGCCAAGCTCGACGATCACCTGCCCGCCGACCACAAGCTCAGCCAGATCTACCGGGTCGGCGCCGGCCTCACCGGACTGCTGCTGGTCGCCTTCGGGATCCTCGGACTCACCCACCACATCGGGTTCTTCGACACCGGCGGCGACACGGTGCTGGCCCTCAACACCAACGGCGCGCTGAGCATCCTGTCGATCTGCATCGGGGTGCTGCTCTTCGTCGGCATGGTGATCGGCGGGACCTTCGCCTCCACCCTGAACATCGGGCTCGGGCTGGCGTTCATCGCGAGCGGCTTCGTGAACCTGGCCCTGCTCGACACGGGGCTGAACTTCCTCGCCTTCCGGATCCCGAACGTGCTGTTCAGCTTCGTCGTCGGCGTGATGCTGATGTGGTTCGGGATGTACGGGCGGGTGGGCAGCGCCCTGCCGCACGACAACCCGTACTGGCGGGCCCGCCACCCCGACCAGGCGGCCCGGGAACACCGGAGCGCGGCGGCGCCGCTTCACGGGGAGCGGCGCGCTGCGTAGCCTGTGTGCATGCCTCGTTACGAATTCCGCTGCCGGACCTGCGACGACACCTTTGAGGTCAGCCGGCCGATGGCCGAGTCCTCTGCTCCCGCCGACTGCCCGGCCGGCCACGCCGACACCGTCAAGCTGCTCTCCGCCGTCGCGGTCGGCGGCACGCGCGGTGCTTCCGCCGCCGCCCCCGCGCCGGCGATGGGCGGTGGCGGCGGCTGCTGCGGTGGCGGGGGTTGCGGCTGATCCGGGGCGAAGTCGGGGGCGGCGTCGGCGGCGCTAGCGCTTGCGCGACAGGGTCAGGCCGTCCGAGATCGCCAGCAGGACGGACTCCATGCGGGTGTCCGCCGCGACGTGTTCGTTGAACGCGTGGACGCTCGCGCCCCTGCCCTCCGGCGACGTGTCCAGGACCGTCCCGTGGAAGAGCGTGTTGTCCGTGACGATCAGCCCGCCTGGGCGCAGCCGCGGCACGAGCTCCTCCCAGTAGAGGATCTGGTTCTGCTTGTCCGCGTCCACGTACGCCATGTCGATGTGCGGCTCCTCGGGCATCGCGCGCAGCGTGTCCAGGGCCGGGGCGATGCGCAGGTCGATGCGGTCGGCGACGCCGGCCGCCTCCCACGCCTCGCGGCCGTACGCCGTCCACTCCTGCGACACGTCGCAGGCGATCAGGCGGCCGTCGGCGGGCAGGGCCTGGGCCATGGACAGGGCGGAGAAGCCGGTGAAGGTACCGACCTCCACGATGTGGCGGGCGCCGGTGAGCCTGACCAGGAAGGCCAGCAGCGGCCCCTGTTCCTCGGCGGACTGCATGCCGGCCGAGTCCGGGAACTTCTCCCAGGTGGTCGCGACCAGCCCCCGCTGGACCGCGTCCAGCGGGGGGTTGTGCGCGAGGACGTACGCGTAGAGCTCGTCGGTGATCTTGGTGCTGTTGCCCTTGGTCATGCGGTCAGTGTCGCAACCGCCCGGCCGAATGCGCGGATGATCTCCTCACCGGCGAGTACCCCCGCCGTGCTCAGGGCCGTCACCGAGGGCGCCGTCCAGCCGGCGTCGGCGAGTTCCCCGTGCCCGGGCCGCCAGGCCCGGTCCGCGGCGAGCAGCAGGTCGGCGTCGAGCAGGGAGTCGCCGGCGGCGAGCGTGGTGTCGGCGCCGGTGCGCCGCGCCACCTCCGCCATGGCCGCGCTCTTGGTCAGCGGACGCGGGACGGCGTAGATCTTGCGGCCCTGGAGGGAGACCGTCCAGCCGCGCGCGCCCGCCCACTCCTCCAGTGCCTTGAGCCATTCGTCGGGGACCAGCGCGCGCTCGACGACCAGGTACGCGAAGAGGTCCTCCGCCACCCGCGCCTTGCGCAGCCAGGCCGGGTCGGACACGGCCAGCAGGTGGGCGTGCACCTCTTCCAAGGGGGCGCACTCCCGCGCGAGCCGCGTCGCGACCGCGCGCCGCCAGTCCCGGTCCGCCACCCCGTCCACCAGCAGCTGGCCGCCGTTGGCGCAGATCGCGTACGGGGCCGGACGGCCGGGGAAGCTGATGCGCTGGTACTGCTTGCGGGTCCGGGTGGTGGTGGGCACGAAGACCACCGCCGGGTCGGCGGTGAGCTGCGCCAGCAGCCCGGCCGCCGTCTCCGTCATGTAGGACAGCGGCTTGCTCTCGTGCACCTCGACGCACAGCAGCCGCGGGGCCTGCGGGTCGGGCATGGTCAGGCCGAGGGCGGCCGAGGAGTAGATGAGCGTGCGGTCGAGGTCACTGGCTACGAGGACGGTCACGGGGCGGCCACTGCCTTTCCGTCGGCGCCGGTGGCGCCGCGCGTGTATCGGGGGTGGATGAGTCCCACGCACGTGTAGGGCAGCCCGTCGACCTCCTCGACCGGCACCCCCCGCTGCGCGGCGAGCAGGCGTACGTGGTCCAGGTCGGTGCCGGCCCCGCGCCGGGCCAGGATCTTCCACGGCACGCGGCGCAGCAGCACCCGGGTCGTCTCGCCGACGCCGGGCTTGACCAGGTTCACGTCGTGGATGCCGTACTCCTCGCTGATCCGTTCCACCGCCGCCCAGCCCACCCAGGTGGGGGTCCGGTCGGCGGCGAGGAGCTCCTTGACCTCCTCGTCCACGGCCTCGGCCACGGCGTCGAAGTGCGCGGCCACGGTGTCGACGAAGCCGGTGGAGACGTCGGCTCCGGCGAGCTCCCGGTAGAACTTCGCGCCGTGGAAGTCGTCGGGGCCGACCAGGTCGGCCCTGAGCACCGTACGCGAGACCAGTCCGGAGACGGTGGAGTTCAGGCAGGCGGAGGGGATCAGGAAGTCCTCGCGGGTGCCGTACGTCTCCACGCAGGAGCCGGGGTCGGCGAGGACGACGATCTCGGGGTTGAAGCCCTCGAAGGGGGCGAGGGCCTCGCGCAGCTCGCGCGTGATGGCGCCCTTGCCCGTCCAGCCGTCGACGAAGACCACGTCCGCCGGGTCGTGGTGGGCGGCCAGCCAGCGCAGGGCGTTGGTGTCGATGCCGCGGCCGCGCACGATCGAGACGGCGTAGTGCGGCAGGTCGAGGCCGTGCCGGGCCTGGGCCCAGCGGCGCATCAGCACCCCGACGGGCGTACCGGCGCGGGCCAGCGAGACCAGTACGGGGGACGGGGAGCGCTCGGCGAGCACCGTCTCGGTGACGGTCCCGACCGCGCGCGCGATCCGGGCGGCGGAGGCGCCGAGGGCGCTGCGGTACAGCTCCTGGTAGGCCTCGGAGGGCTGGTACTCCACCGGCAGGGACTCGGCGTAGTGGGCGCCGCCGGCCTGGATGGCCTCCTCGCGCTCCTCGGTCGGGGCCTCCAGCTCGCAGCCGGAGAGGTCCTGGAGCAGCCAGCCGACGTCCTCGGGGGCGTACGAGGAGAAGGCAGGCCCGCGCAGCGGATCGGCCAGGGCGGGCTCGGACATGATCGGCTCCTGCCGGTCGGGGGCGTGGCCGGGGCCGGGGGCGTGGGTGGGGGCGGGGGGCGTGTACGCCGGTACGACGGCCAGCAGGACCCGCCCGGTGTGCGGGGCGAGGGCCGCGAGGAGGCCGCTGTCCAGCTCGGGGGTGTCCCCGGCGGAGTCCACGACGGCGACGACGGCGTCGAAGCCGGCTCCCTTGACGTTGTAGGCGTACCGGTCGCCGGGGCCGTCGGCCGGGGCGTCGTGCGCGGGGAAGACGAGCCGGGTGCGGATGGCGTAGCCGGGGTCGTCGACGGCGAGCACGGGTGAGCGGGTCGTGGTCGAGAACCGCACCTCGGCGGCGGCCCCGGACTCCTCCAGCGCCAGCGCGAGCCGCAGCGGCGCGTACATCAGCTCCTCGTTGCCGAGTACGAGGACCCGCCCGGGGTCCTCGCCCAGCGCGTCCGCGAGCTGCCGGGCCAGGTGCGGAACCGCCGCCTCCAGCGCGTCGCGGTGGGCGGGGGTGAAGCCGTGGCGGCCGCCGTCGGGGACACCGGCCGGCCAGTCGAGCGCGAGGCGGGTGACCGGGGCCGCGGGGAGCGCCGGGCCTTCGGTGCCCCGGCGGGCGGTACCCCGGCCGGCGCGTCCCGGGCCGGTCCGGCGCCGGACCCCTCCGCACATCCGGAAGGACGCCGCCTCCTGCTGCTCCACGAGGGCCTGCCCCTTGGCGAGGACCCCCTCCGGGAGGTCGACCGTGCCGGAGGCGAGGGCGATCAGGTCCACCCGGGCGCCCAGGCCGTCGGCGAAGGCGGTCAGCCGGTCGCGGTCGGCCGCCGAGCGCATGTCGACGAGGGCGACGACCACGTAGTGGCCGCGCGGATGGCGGGCGTGCAGGTCCTGGATGGTGTTCAGGACCGTGTTGCCGGTGGAGAACTCGTCGTCGACGAGGACCAGCGGACCGGTGCCCGCCAGCAGCCGGGGGTCCTCGGGCAGGAGGAGGTGGGAGGTGGCGTGCGAGTGCGCCTCCTCGAAGCCGCCCGCGGGCTCCACGCCCGGCACGGGCCGGCGGGTGGAGTGCAGGTAGGGGGCCGCGCCCAGGCCGTCGGCGACGCAGTGGCCGAGTCCGGTCGCGGTCTCCGCGTACCCGAGGACCACCGCGGAGGCGGCCGCCTCCTCGCCGAGCAGGGCCCTCACCCGCAGCCCGAGGCCGTGGCCGGCGGCGTGGACGACCGCCGGGGACTGGGGGACGTGCTTGCCGAGCACCTGGGAGACCAGGAGGTGGGCCCGCTTGGGGTTGCGGCGCAGGGCGAGCCCGAGCAGGGAGTCGAGCGGTGGCGCGGCCGGGTCACCGCCGTCCCGCAGGCGCACGCCCAGCCGGTCCGCGACCCAGCTTCCCGACCAGACCTCGTCGATCGTCTTCCCCTTCTCCACGAACTGCTCCACGGACTGCTCCACGTACTGCTCCACGGACCGATCCACCGCCCCGTCCACCGGCCCGCTCACACCTGGAGCCCGGCCGTGAGCAGGTCGACGAAGCCGACCTCTTCCTTCGCCACACCGAAGACCTCGGCACGCAGCATGGTGCGCTCCGCCCAGGCTCGGTGGGGCTTCACCTCGTTCATCTTGTTCGTGTAGACGGAGCGCATGACCCCGCCGCCGCCGCGCTCGGGGCGCAGGATGTCCTGGGCGTCGCTGAACTCCTCGTGGGAGACCACCGACAGCGCGTGGACGGGCGTGACGTGTGCGGGGTGGATGCAGGTCTTGCCGAGCAGCCCGTTGGCCCGGTCGAGTTCGATCTCGCGGAGCAGCCCGTCGAGGTCGTGTTCGATCAGGGCCGTGCGCAGTTCCTCCACCCCCTCCTCCAGGAAGGGGCTGCGGCGCAGCTGGGGCTTGAAGAGGCGCTGCTGGCTGCGGAAGTACTCCCAGACCGGGCCGGTCACGGTGAAGCCGGTGCCGTCGGCGCGGCTGAGGACGTTGACCACGTCGGCGATCACCCCGGCCACGATCTGGACGTCGTAGGCGGTCATGTCGGGGGTGCGGCGCAGTCCGTACACGGAGCAGAAGTCGGTGACCCCGAGCCGCAGGGCCAGGACGCGCTCGCGGTAGCGGTTGACCGTGCGCGAGATGCCGGCGAGGGCATCGACCCGGGTCTCCAGGTGGAGGAGGTCGGGGGTCTCCAGGACGGGCATGGCGTACAGCCGGGGCAGGCCGGAGGCGGATTCGGCGTCGGCGACGGCGTCGAGGAAGGCCGTTCCGCGGCTTTCGGTGAATTTGGGCAGTACGAATCCGGCCAGGTGGCGCACCGGGCCGCCGAGGCGGCGCACGAGGTCGGGTATCTGCTCGGGGGTGCGGACCCGGATGAAGAGGAGCGGGAGCCCCGCGGTGCCGGCCGGGTCGGTGTCGAGGTCCGCGAACTGTCGGACGAGGTTCTCCTCGCCGCCCAGGACGTCGGAGTCGCTGATGGAATCCTCCAGGCAGAGGACCATGGAGACGACTCCGCGGCCCGCCTGCTTGCGGATGTCGGCGGCCAGGTGCGGCCGGGTCGCGGGGCTGTAGAGGGTCGCCCCGAGGGCGGCCGCCAGGATGTGGGCGGGAGAGGCGATGGAGAACTCGGCCGGCTCCTGGTGGAAGAGGTCCTTGCGGACGGTGGGCGATATGTGCCCGAAGTGACGCATGTACTTCCCCCGTACTGCCTCGGCGGCCCAACTGGCGTGGCCGGTAATAGTACGTACGAACACGAGTCAAGAGTTCCTCAAGTACATGAAGTTCCGGTAACCCTCTTGCACCATGCCCAGCTCTCGCGATCCGGACAAGGCCCTACGGGGGGCCGCATTGTCCCGGTCGCGTCCGGGAGGGCAGGATGACGGGCATGACGCACGCGATGCAGAAGGGCTCGAACATTCCGGTGACCGCCGTGGCGGTCCGGGCGGTGCTGCGCTGGACCACCGGGACCGAGGTGCCGGACGTGGACGCCTCCGCGCTGCTCGTGGGAGCGGACGGGCGCGTGCGCTCGGACGAGGACTTCGTGTTCTACAACCAGCCCCGGCACCCCTCGGGCGCGGTCTGGCGGCTGGGCAAGAAGCAGCTGGGCGACGGGGTGACGGACGCGGTCCAGGCGGACCTGCGCGCCGTCCCCCCCGTGGTGGACCGGATCCTGGTGGTGGCCTCCGCCGAGGACGTCCCCTTCCGGCGGGTCCGGGACCTGCGGATCCTCCTCTACGACGCCACCGCCGGCGCCGGCCCCGAGCCCCTGGCCCACTTCGACGTCCGGCCCGAGACCGGCGCCGAGACGGCGCTGATCTGCGGGGAGCTGTACCGCCGGGGCGAGGGGTGGAAGTTCCGCGCCCTGGGCGAGGGCTACTCCGACGGGCTCGTGGGGCTGGCCACCGACCACGGGATCTCCGTCGACGAGAACGCCCCCGAGCCCGGCGCCGGCCGGACGGCGGAGCCCGCCGGGGCCGCCGGGGCCGCCGGGCCCGCCGGGGCGCCGGGAGGCGGCTCCGGCGACGACCGGACCGCCGCCATGCGGCCGCCGGTCCCCGTGGCGCCCGCTCCGCCCACGCAGGCCCCGCCGGCCGTCCAGCCCGCCTACGGGTACCCGCAGCCGGTGTCCCCGGCCCCCGCGCCCGCTCCGGTGCCGGCCCCGGGCGGGGACCCGTCCTTCCGGCTGCCGGTGCAGGGTCCGCAGTTCATCCGCCGCTGAGCGGCACCCCGTACGGGGGCGGGGCCGGTCAGGCCTTGGTGCTCTTGTAGCCCCGCCCCCACTGCAGGCCCCACCCGTACAGCCGGTCCAGCTCGGCCTGGAACCCGTAGACGAACCTGACCTCGCGGCGGACGATCAGCTCGCCCTTGACGTTCGCCAGGGAGACCACCGCGCAGGAGCGGGCCTGCGGGTGCCGCTCGTCCAGCGGGATCTCTATCCGCGGCCCGGCGGTCGGGTAAAGGGTGACCAGGGCGTGGGTGCGGTCGAAGGCCGGCGTCTGGTCGTAGATGTAGACGAACACGAGCAGCCGTTTGATCTCCTCGGCGTGGTCGAGGTTGACGTACAGCGTCTCCCCGGAGCCCGAGCCGAAGCGGTCGTCGCCGCTGAGCTTGACGAACGGCGGGTCGTTGAGGTCGCCCAGCAGGTTGCCCAGGGGCTGCACCGCGCCCCGGGTGCCGTCGGTCAGCTCGTAGAGGCAGCCCATGTCCAGGTCGACGTTGACCATGCCCTGGGTGTGCGCCTGCACCATGTCGGGCTTGAACAGCTTGAACGGGTGCCGCAGCAGCTGCCCGCTCTGCCCGGAGCGGCCCCCGATGTCGGAGGTGCGCATCCGCCAGGAGAGGTTCACGCGGAGGTTGCCGTGGACCGCCTGCTGTTTGGTGAGCGACACCGTCGGATGCCGCCTGGTCAGCTCGATGGCGTTCGACGAGGCCTGGCCCGAGTCGAACCCCATGGCGCGCGCGCCCCTGATCCCGTCGAAGAACCCCATGTCCCAACCCCCCAGGTCGGTCCGTGCGTGCGCCGGATGCCGTGGATGTGCGGCGGGGCGGCCACGCGGTCCGATGGATCCGCGCGGCCGCCCCGTCGAAACCGAAACGGTTCTGTGGAAAGCGTTCCGCAATCAGGGCCGGGTCACACCCCGGCTCCGACCTCCGCGGGCTCGCCGTCGCCGCCCTCGGCGGCCAGGCGGTTGTTGCGGCGCACCGAGGACCAGAAGGACCAGGCGATGAGCACGACGCCGACGAGACCGGTGATGATCTCGTTGATCTCGTACTGGATGGTGACGAGGAGGATCACGGCGAGGGCGCCGATCGCGTAGTGCGCGCCGTGCTCCAGGTAGACGTAGTCGTCGAGGGTGCCCTGGCGGACCAGGTAGACCGTCAGCGAGCGGACGTACATGGCACCGATGCCGAGGCCGAGGGCCATGAGCACGATGTCGTTGGTGATGGCGAAGGCGCCGATGACCCCGTCGAAGGAGAAGGAGGCGTCGAGGACTTCGAGGTAGAGGAACATGAAGAACGCGGCCTTGCCGGCCATGACCACGGCCGAGACGGGCTTGCCGCTCTTCTTGGCCTCTTCCTCGGCCTCGTGTTCGGCTTCCTCCTCTTCCTCCAGCTTGTTCTCGAAGTAGCCGGAGAGGCCGCCGACGATCATGTAGGTGATCAGGCCGAGGACGCCGGAGACCAGGACGGTCTGCGCCTTGTCCACGTGGACGCCGCCGTGCTGGTGGGCGTTGGCGGCGAAGGTCATCGAGGTGATGACCAGGATGATCAGCGCGATGCACGCGGACAGCATGTCGATCTTGCCGAGCTTGGCGAGCGGACGCTCCAGCCAGGCGAGCCACTTGATGTCGCGGTCCTCGAAAATGAAGTCGAGGAAGATCATCAGAAGGAACATGCCGCCGAAGGCCGCGATGGACGGGTGAGCGTCCGTGACCAGCTGCTGGTACATGTCCTTGTCGTTCATCGCGAGATCGACGGCCTCGATGGGCCCGATCTTCGCACTGATCGCCACGATGACCACGGGGAAGACCAGGCGCATGCCGAAGACGGCGATGAGGACACCGACGGTGAGGAAGATCTTCTGCCAGAAGGCATTCATCTTCTTCAGGATTCCGGCGTTGACCACCGCATTGTCGAAGGAGAGCGAGATCTCCAGGATCGACAGGATCGCCACGATCCCAAAAGCGGGCCATCCCCCGTAGAACACCGCAGCGGCCAGACCGAGCGCAGTGACTGCGAACGACCAGCCGAAGGTTTTGAGAACCACTGGCACCCCATCGTCTTGTACGGCTTTACGAAACGTTGACCCCGAAGTCTAGAGCGATGCCCCGCAGGCCCGACGCGTACCCCTGACCTACCGCACGGAACTTCCATTCCCCGCCGTACCGATAGACCTCGCCGAAGATCATCGCCGTTTCGCTGGAGGCGTCCTCGGTCAGGTCGTAGCGGGCGAGTTCCTGGTCGTCCGCCATGTTCACCACACGGATGAAGGCGTTGCTGACCTGACCGAAGCTCTGCCGGCGGGTGTCCGCCTCGTGGATCGAGACCGGAAAGACGATCTTGTCGACCTGGGCCGGGACCTTGGTGAGGTCGATGATGATCGACTCGTCGTCGCCTTCACCCTCGCCGGTGAGGTTGTCCCCGGTGTGTTCGACGGAGCCCTCGGGGCTCTTGAGGTTGTTGTAGAAGACGAAGTACTCGTCCCCGAGCACCCGGCCGCTGTTGCACAGCAGCGCGCTGGCGTCGAGGTCGAAGTCCGCCCCCGTCGTCGAGCGCGCGTCCCATCCGAGACCGACCAGGACCCGGGTGAGGTTGGGTGCTGCCTTGGACAGGGAGACGTTGCCCCCCTTGGCGAGTGTGACGCCCATGATGTGGTCCTCCCCGGACGACGTGGTGGTGTGGCACGGCCACCTGCACATGGTGGCAAAGCCGGACCGGCGCCGTACACACGGGTGCACGGCGCCGGACGGAAGAACTTCTTCGGGCTCGGCCCGGTATCGGGATCAGACGTTGACGCCGAAGTCCTGCGCGATGCCGCGCAGGCCCGAGGCGTAGCCCTGGCCGATGGCACGGAACTTCCACTCCGCGCCGTTGCGGTACAGCTCGCCGAAGACCATGGCGGTCTCGGTCGAGGCGTCCTCGGAGAGGTCGTAGCGGGCCAGCTCGCTGTTGTCGGCCTGGTTCACGACGCGGATGTAGGCGTTGCGCACCTGGCCGAAGCTCTGCTGGCGGCTCTCGGCCTCGTAGATCGAGACGGGGAAGACGATCTTGGCGACATCGGCCGGGACGCCGGCGAGGTTGACCTTGATGGCCTCGTCGTCGCCCTCGCCCTCACCGGTGGTGTTGTCACCGGTGTGCTCCACCGAGCCGTCCGGGCTCTTCAGGTTGTTGAAGAACACGAAGTTCGAGTCGTTGGCGACCTTGCCCTGGTCGTTGGTCAGGATCGCGCTGGCGTCGAGGTCGAAGTCGACACCGGTGGTGGTGCGAGCGTCCCAGCCCAGACCGACGATGACCGCCGTCAGGTTAGGCGCGGCCTTGGTCAGCGAGACGTTGCCGCCCTTGCTGAGGCTGACTCCCACGGGTCCTCCATTGGTATGTGTGTGGGGCGGGAGCCCCGTCGTGCGGTTGCTACCCGGATCAACGCTTCGATCCTAGTGACGGGTTCCCGCCCGCAGGCTGTTTTCCCGCGGCGGGCCCGCCGCGGGACCTCAGAGGCTGTCGAGGGCCTTGATGTACTCGTTCAGGTCACGCGCGTCGGGCAGCCCGTTGACGACGGTCCAGCGCACGACGCCCTCCTTGTCGATGACGAAGGTGCCGCGGACCGCGCAGCCCTTGTCCTCGTCGAAGACGCCGTAGGCGCGGGAGGTCTCGCCGTGCGGCCAGAAGTCGGACAGCAGCGGGTAGTCCAGGCCCTCCTGCTCCGCGAAGACCCGCAGGGTCGGCACGGAGTCGTTGGACACGGCCAGGAGCTGCACCTCGTCGTTCTGGAAACGGGGCAGCTGGTCGCGCAGCTCGCACAGCTCACCGGTGCACACGCCGGTGAAGGCGAACGGGTAGAAGAGCAGCACCACGGCCTTCTCCCCCCGGAAGTCGGAGAGCCGCACGGTGGCGCCGTGGTTGTCCTTGAGCTCGAAGTCCGGGGCCTTGTTTCCGACCTCGATCGCCATGATTCGCATCCCTTCGTTCCTGCGTTCCCGCAGGGGGCTGTTCGGGTGAGACCAGCCTAGGCGGGCACCGGGGCGCGGAACGCGCACACCCCGCCGACCGCGGGTGGTCCGGGTCGGCGGGGTGTGCGTCCGCTGGGGTGCGGGGTACGGCTCAGCGCTTGGCCTTGGCGGCCTTCGGCGTCACCAGCTTGGTGGAGGTCCACTCCTTGCCGACGGGCAGGCCCTTGGCAAGCGAGAGACCGGCCGTCTCGGCGGCCTCGCTGATGTCGCTGGCCTCGACGTAGCCGTCGCGGCCCGTCTTGGGGGTCAGCAGCAGGATCAGTGCGCCGTCCTCGACCAGCTCGGTCGCATCGACCAGGGCGTCCGTCAGATCGCCGTCCTCGTCGCGGAACCACAACAGCACCGCGTCGGCGACGTCGTCGTAGTCCTCGTCGGCGAGCTCGCTGACGAGCTTCTCGACGGCGTCACGGAATTCCTGATCGACGTCGTCGTCGTAGCCGATCTCCTGGACCACCTGTTCGGACTGGAAACCCAGCCGGGCGGCCAGGCTCTCCGCGTGGTCCGCGGTCGCGCTCACGGGGTGCCTCCTGCTCATGTTCGGTGAATGTCTTTCGGCGGCGCGCGTACGCGCAGCATTGGGCGTAGTCCACACGGGAGCGGCGGATCGCGCAAGTACCCGGCCGCCGGGACCGTCGAAACGGTGACGATTGCGGCCGTCTCGCCGCAACTTTCAGGCTTCCCCGGTGCACCGCCCGTGATTCATCCCACACCATTCCAGCTCATTCGGCATCGCATGAGGACTTTCCTACCTGTTTGAGGGACGAACGGCCTTACGAACCCGCTGATCGTCTTGGGCGTAAGGTTGCGATTTGGCCCGGCCCCCGGCCCTGCCGGGTGGACGCTCCTCCCCCGCTCCAGGTGTTACCCAGTGGTAGAGGTGAAGATTTCGGCCGGGCGTAAGACCATGGGAGGCGGCGACCCAAGGCACGACTCCCCCGACAGCGAAGGAACAGCGTGGCTTCCGCATCCGATCGCAACCCGATCATCATTGGCGGCCTGCCGAGCCAGGTCCCGGACTTCGATCCGGAGGAGACGCAGGAGTGGCTCGACTCCCTGGACGCCGCCATCGACGAGCGGGGCCGTGAACGTGCCCGCTACCTGATGCTGAGGCTGATCGAGCGGGCCCGCGAGAAGCGCGTGGCCGTGCCCGAGATGCGCAGCTCGGACTACGTCAACACGATCGCCACCAAGGACGAGCCGTTCTTCCCCGGCAACGAGGAGATCGAGCGCAAGGTCCTCAACGCCACCCGCTGGAACGCCGCCGTCATGGTCTCGCGCGCCCAGCGTCCCGGCATCGGTGTCGGCGGCCACATCGCGACCTTCGCCTCCTCCGCCTCCCTCTACGACGTGGGCTTCAACCACTTCTTCCGCGGCAAGGACGAGGGCGACGGCGGCGACCAGATCTTCTTCCAGGGCCACGCCTCGCCCGGCATCTACGCCCGCGCCTACCTCCTGGACCGGCTCTCCGAGCAGCAGCTCGACGCGTTCCGGCAGGAGAAGTCGAAGGCCCCGTACGGGCTGTCCAGCTACCCGCACCCGCGGCTGATGCCGGACTTCTGGGAGTTCCCGACCGTCTCGATGGGCCTCGGCCCCCTCGGCGCGATCTACCAGGCGCGGATGAACCGGTACATGGAGGCGCGCGGCATCGCGGACACCTCCAAGTCACACGTCTGGGCGTACCTGGGCGACGGCGAGATGGACGAGCCGGAGTCGCTGGGCCAGCTGTCCATCGCCGCGCGCGAGGGCCTGGACAACCTGACGTTCGTGGTGAACTGCAACCTCCAGCGCCTCGACGGCCCGGTGCGCGGCAACGGAAAGATCATCCAGGAGCTGGAGTCCCAGTTCCGCGGGGCCGGCTGGAACGTCATCAAGCTGATCTGGGACCGCTCCTGGGACCCGCTGCTGGCCCAGGACCGCGACGGCATCCTGGTCAACAAGATGAACGCCACCCCGGACGGGCAGTTCCAGACGTACGCCACCGAGTCCGGCGCCTACGTCCGCGAGCACTTCTTCGGCGGCGACCAGCGGCTGCGCGCGATGGTCGAGAACATGAGCGACCAGCAGATCCAGCACCTGGGCCGCGGCGGTCACGACCACAAGAAGGTCTACGCGGCCTACGCGGCGGCCAAGGCCCACAAGGGCCAGCCGACGGTGATCCTGGCGCAGACGGTCAAGGGCTGGACGCTGGGCCCGAACTTCGAGGGCCGCAACGCCACGCACCAGATGAAGAAGCTGACGGTCGACGACCTCAAGCGCTTCCGCGACCGCCTGCACATCCCGGTCACCGACGCGCAGCTGGAGGGCGGCGCCCCGCCGTACTACCACCCGGGCCGCAACTCGCCCGAGATCCAGTACATGCACGACCGCCGCAGCGCGCTGGGCGGCTACGTGCCCACCCGCGTGGTGCGCGCCAAGCCGCTGCAACTGCCGGACGACTCGACGTACGCGGCCGCGAGGAAGGGCTCGGGGCACCAGTCGATCGCCACCACCATGGCGTTCGTGCGCATCCTGAAGGACCTGATGCGGGACAAGGAGATCGGCAGGCGCTTCGTGCTGATCGCCCCCGACGAGTACCGCACCTTCGGCATGGACGCGTTCTTCCCGAGCGCCAAGATCTACAACCCGCTGGGCCAGCAGTACGAGGCGGTCGACCGCGACCTGCTGCTCGCGTACAAGGAGTCCCCGACCGGCCAGATGCTGCACGACGGCATCTCCGAGGCGGGCTGCACGGCCTCGCTGATCGCCGCGGGTTCGGCGTACGCGACGCACGGCGAGCCGCTGATCCCGGTCTACGTCTTCTACTCGATGTTCGGTTTCCAGCGCACGGGTGACCAGTTCTGGCAGATGGCCGACCAGCTGGCGCGCGGTTTCGTCCTCGGCGCGACCGCCGGCCGGACCACCCTCACGGGTGAGGGCCTCCAGCACGCCGACGGTCACTCCCAGCTGCTGGCGTCGACCAACCCGGGCTGCGTGGCGTACGACCCGGCCTACGGCTACGAGATCGCGCACATCGTCAAGGACGGTCTGCGGCGGATGTACGGCCCCGACGCCGAGGACGTCTTCTACTACCTGACGGTCTACAACGAGCCGATCCAGCACCCGGCCGAGCCGGCCGACGTGGACGTGGACGGCATCCTCAAGGGCATCCACCGGATCTCCACGGGCACGGCCGGCACGATCGGGGCGCAGATCCTGGCCTCGGGCGTGGCGGTGCCGTGGGCGCTGGAGGCGCAGCGGATCCTGGCGGCCGACTGGAACGTGCGGGCGGACGTGTGGTCGGCGACCTCCTGGAACGAGCTGCGCCGCGAGGCCGTCGAGGTCGACGAGCACAACCTGCTCCACCCGGAGGAGGAGCAGCGCGTCCCCTACGTGACGCGGAAGCTGTCGGGCGCGGAGGGGCCGTTCGTGGCGGTCTCGGACTGGATGCGCTCGGTGCCGGACCAGATCGCGCGCTGGATCCCCGGGGCGTACACCTCGCTGGGCGCGGACGGCTTCGGTTTCGCCGACACGCGCGGCGCGGCGCGGCGCTTCTTCCACATCGACGCCCAGTCGGTGGTCCTGGCGACGCTCACCGAGCTGGCCCGCGAGGGGAAGATCGACCGCTCGGTGCTGAAGCAGGCGATCGACCGGTACCAGCTGCTGGACGTCACGGCGGCCGACCCCGGCGCGGCGGGCGGCGACGCGTAGCGCCCACCGGGGCGTAGCGCTCACCGACGCGCAGCCCTCACCGGGGCGCGGCGGTCACTCTCACGAGGGGGCGCCGGGACACCTGTCCCGGCGCCCCTTACCCGTTCTTTACGATGCTGGGCATGAAGCAACCCTCCCGCCAGGCACGGTGGGAGCGCCGTACGCAGGTCCCGCTGCTGGTGCTCGCCGTGGCCTTCGCCGTCGCCTACGCCGTGCCGATCGTGGCCCCCGACGCGGGCGAGGGGGTGCACCGGGCCTGTACCCACGCGGAGTGGGTGGTGTGGGCGGCGTTCGCGGTGGACTACATGGTGCGGCTGGGTCTGGCGACGGACCGGCGGGTGTTCGTGCGGACGCACTGGCTGGACCTGGCCGCGGTGGTGCTGCCGCTGGTGCAGCCGCTGCGGCTGCTGCGGCTGGTCGCGACGCTGATGCTGGTGGGCCGGCGGGCCCGGATGGCCCCGCAGGTGCGGCTGACGACGTACGTGGCCGGGGCCGTGGTGGGGCTGCTGATGTTCGGCTCGCTGGCGGTGCTGAGCGTGGAGCGGGACGCCCCGCGCGGGAACATCAAGAACCTGGGCGACGCGGTGTGGTGGTCCTTCACCACGATGACGACGGTCGGGTACGGGGACCACTCCCCCACCACGGGTCTGGGCCGGCTGATCGCGGTGGGGCTGATGCTGTCCGGGATCGCCCTGCTCGGTGTGGTGACGGCGAACATCGCCGCCTGGTTCATCGCCCGTTTCGAGCGGGACGACCAGGTGGAGCGGCTGCAGCTGGCGGCCCTGCGCGAACTCCAGGACGAGGTAAGGGCGCTGCGGGCCGAGGTCGCCCGGCTGGGCGGCGGCGACGCGGACGGGGGCGGGGACGGGGGCGGCGACGGCGACGGCCCGGGCGCGATGCCCGCCCGGGCCGCCGCCGGCGCTCCCCCGTCCTGCGCCGGCCGGCCGGAGGTTACGTCTCCCACACCTTGAACGCCCGTACCTGGTACGGGGACTGGGGCAGCAGCACCCCGTCGCCGGGATAGGTCTGGAACTCGCCGGTCTCCGCGCACACGTCCGACTGGTACGTGGTCACGGGGCGCCCGGTCCGGTTGATGAGCGACTGGTAGTTCCCGGCGGGCAGCGCGGTGCAGCTGTTGATGGAGAGGGTGCTGAGGTCGTAGGTCTGCTTGGTGCCCTTGAAGTCCGGCTTGGCCCACAGGCACAGCTCGCCGGAGGCGCAGGACGGCGCGGCCGCCGCGTGGGCGCCGGTGGCGGTGCCGGGGACGAAGGCGGTGGCGGCCAGGAGGGCGGCGGCGAGGGTGGTGGCGCGAGCGGTGGTCCACGTACGCATGACGGAATCGTCTCCTTGTTGACGGCCGGGCCCCGGACGGTTTCCGAAGGCTCCGTGGCACCACGCTGACCTGCGGCGACGGTCGAGCGGAAGGGGCTGGGGAGCGGTCCACCCTGATAGGCGACAGCCCCGCCGGAACCGTCCGGCGGGGCTGTGGGGCGAGTGGGGTTGACCCGGCGGTAACGGCCGGGCGGGCGGCTCAGATGTGGGCCGCGCCCGCTCCGGCGCCGGCGTTCGCCCCGCGCTTGGTGAAGCAGGCCACGATCGCGGCGAGGACCGCGACGACGCCCGCCACGGTGAAGGCGGTGCTCATGCCGGACACGAAGGTGTCGTGGGCGACCGAGGCGATGGCCCGGGCCACCGGCTCGGGGGCGCCGGGCGGCACCGGGGCGATGCCGACCTGGACCCCCTTCCCGGCGAGGTCGAGCTGCTCCGGGGTGAGCGGGGGCAGCTGCGCCCGCGTCCAGTTGTCCCCGAACGTGTCACTGACCTTGGCCGCCATGACCGCTCCGAGGACGGCGGTGCCCAGGCTTCCGCCGACCTGCATGGCGGCCTGCTGGAGCCCGCCGGCCACGCCCGAGAGCTCCAGCGGGGCGTTGCCGACGATGACCTCGGTGGCGCCGACCATGACGGGCGCGAGGCCGAGGCCGAGGAGGGCGAACCAGAGCGACATGGTGAGGGTCGCGGTGTCCGGGGTGAGCCGGGCCATCCCGAAGCAGGCGACGGCGGTGGCGACCATGCCGGCGACGAGCGGGACGCGCGGGCCGACCTTGGTGATGGCCGCGCCGGCCAGCGGCGAGCCGATGATCATCATGCCGGTGAGCGGCAGCAGGTGCAGACCGCTGTCGACGGGGCTCATGCCGTGCACGTTCTGCAGGTAGAAGGTGACGAAGAAGAGCCCGCCCATGAAGGCGAAGGCCATCAGGACCATCAGCACGGTGCCCGCGGACAGCGGCAGCGAGCGGAACATCCCGAGCGGGATCAGCGGCTCGGAGACCTTGGACTCCCAGACGGCGAAGAGCACGAAGCACAGGGCCGACCCGCCGAGGAACAGCAGGGTCCGGGTGTCGCCCCAGCCCCACTCGGCGGCCTTGATCAGGGCCCAGATCAGGGAGAACATCGCCACCGACAGCAGCACGATGCCGACGAGGTCGAAGGAGCGCGGGGCGTTCTCGGCGCGGTGGTCGAGCAGGATGACCAGGCCGAAGAGCAGGGCCACGACGCCGACGGGCACGTTGATGAAGAAGACGGACTGCCAGCTGACGTGCTCGACGAGCAGGCCCCCGACGATGGGCCCGGCGGCCGTCGAGGCGCCGATGACCATGCCCCAGATGCCGATGGCCATGTTGAGCTTCTCGGCGGGGAAGGTGGCGCGCAGCAGACCGAGGGCCGCGGGCATCAGCAGGGCGCCGAAGACGCCCTGGGCGACGCGGAAGCCGATGACCAGGCCGACGCCGGTGGAGAGGCCGATCGCGGCCGAGGAGAGCGCGAAGCCGGCGATGCCTATGAGGAAGGTCTGGCGGTGTCCGAAGCGGTCGCCGAGCTTGCCGGCGGTGATCAGCGAGACCGCGAGGGCCAGCAGGTAGCCGTTGGTGATCCACTGCACCTCGGCGAGGGTGGCGCCGAGGTCCTTCTGGATGGCGGGGTTGGCGACGGCGACGATCGTGCCGTCGAGCGTGACCATCATGACCCCGATGGCCACGGCGAACAGGGTGAGCCACGGGTGGCCGCGCCATCCCGTGCGGCCGGGCGCGGTGTCCGATTCCTTGGCGAGGGTGATCTGGCTCGTCATGCGGACAGGCTAGTGACAGCGACTGACACTTCACAAACGGCTCAACGAGACAGTCGCTGTCAGGTCGGTCACAGGTACCCTGACCGCTCACTCAGCGTCAGAAAGGACCCCTCGGTGATGACCGACCTGCGGCCGGCACCGGACGCCCCGGCGACCGGTCTGCGCGAACGCAAGAAGCGGCGCACCCGGGACGCACTGCTGCGCGCCGCCCTGCTCCTGTTCGTCTCCCAGGGCTACGACCGGACCACGGTGGACGAGATCACCGACGCCGTGGAGGTCTCCCAGCGCACGTTCTTCCGCTACTTCGCCAACAAGGAGGAGGTCGCCTTCGCCGTCCAGGACCTGGTCGAGTCGCACTTCGTCGCCGCGCTGCGGGCCCGGCCGGCCTCCGAGGGCCCCGTGGAGGCCATGCGCGGCGCGGTGCTCGACGCCTGGGACACGGTCGAGGAGGCCATCTCCGAGGTGGTCCCCGTGGACCTCTACATGCGGGGATACCAGCTGATCGAGTCCACGCCGGCCCTGCTCGCCGTGCACCTGCGGCGCTCCACCGAGCTGGAGGAGCGGATCGCCCGGCTGATCGCCGACCGCGAGGGGCTGGACCTCGACGCCGACCCGCGGCCCCGGGTGGCGGTGGCCGCCTTCTGCGGCGTGATGCGCGTCACCGGGCGGCTGTGGGGGCAGGGCGAGGACACCAGCGTGGCGGCGATCCGGCGGATGACCGAGGCCTATCTGGATCAGATCCGTCCGGCCCTGTCGGCCCACTGGCAGCGGCCTCCGGCGGCCTCCCGGACCGCCGCCGCCGGCTCCGCCACCGGGGTCTGAGGCACCGCCGCGCCGGGGGTCCGGACCGCAACTCACCGTAACCGGACGGGCGGTGCGTCCCACGGCCGGCCGTGAGACCTGTCACCCGGAGCACCGTCGGCTCCAGTGGTCTCCTACGCTGGCTCCAGTGAACCTGCCCGGCCGCCACGCCCCTCCCGCCGTCGAAGCCGACGACAACGCCGACGCCCTCGCGCGTCCGGCCGCTCTGCGCATGATGCTCGCGCTCGCCGTCGTCTTCCTCATGCTGGCGACCACCGGCTGGACCGCGGTGCACCCGCCCGAGGCGGGCACCGCGCCTCGGGCGGCCGCGCTCGCCGCGTGGTCCGCGGCCCGGATCGACGGCCGGGCCGTACCGGCCGCCGACGCCCCCGTGCGGACGGTGGCCCGCTTCTTCGCCGACCTCGACGCCGCCCAGCGGGCCCGCCTCGCCGACGGCTTCCCGCTCGTGGTCGGGAACCTCAACGGGGTCCCGGCCGAGACCCGCTACCGGGCCAACCACAACTCCCTCGTGCAGGCCGCGCGGGTCGAGGAGGCCCGCGGCCGGGACGTGGCCCTGACCCCGGCCGACCGTTCGACCGCCGTGCGCCGGGCCCACCGCTTCGAATCGCTGGCCGAGCCCGGCCGGCAGATCTTCGTCTTCGACCCCACCGGGGCCGGACTCGCCGCCGAGGTCTTCGGTGACCTGCGGGCCGCGCGCCGGGTCTCGGTGATCGTCCCCGGCGTCGACACCGACGCGGTCACCTTCGAGCGCTCCACGCGCCGCCTCACCGCCCCCGTCGGCATGGCCCAGTCCCTCTACGAGGCCGAGCGCGCGGCCCGGCCCGGCGAGCAGAACGCCGTCATCGCCTGGGCGGGCTACACCGCGCCCACCGGCCTCGGCGTGGACGCCGCGACCGGCCGGCTCGCCGTCCAGGGCGCCACGCGGCTGGAGGCGCTGACTGCGGCCCTGCCCGGGAACGCCAGCGTGGCCCTGTTCTGCCACAGCTACGGATCGGTGGTGTGCGGGGTGGCCGCGCACCGGCTGCCGGACCGGGTGACCGACCTCGTGGTGGCGGGAAGCCCCGGTATGCGCGCCGAGAACGCCGCCGATCTGCACACCTCCGCGCGGGTCTGGGCGATGCGCGACGAGGGCGACTGGATCGCCGACGTACCGCACCTGGAGGTCGGCGGCCTGGGCCACGGGGCGGACCCGGTCTCCCCGGACTTCGGCGCCCGGCTGCTGTCCTCGGCCGGGGCCAGGAGCCACACGGGCTATTTCGAGCCAGGGACGTCCTCTCTGGACAATTTCGCCAAGATCGGAACCGGCACCTTCGCTTCCGTCGCATGTGCGAGCGGCGCCGACGACTGCCGACGAGGAATTTCCGGCCCGGAAGGGTCCTGAGGACCCCCTCCTCGCCCGGCGGGCGTAGCGAACGGAAAAAACGTCCCTGCCGACCGGGGGGACGCACGGGGGCGCCTCCCTTTACGATGTGCCGCATGGGTGACGTACTGGCCGGAAATCATGCCGTCTGGGAGTTCGACTCGGACTCGGTGCTCATCCGCTTCGCACGGGGGATGCGAACTCCACGGCTCTGGAACGCGCTGGGTGAGCGCAGGATCCCCCTGGAAGCGTTGTCCGGGGCGAGCGTCGAGGTGTCCGCGGGTGGCCGGCGCGACGCGGTGGTGCTGCGCGCCGTACCGCGTCCGGGAGCCGATCCGCTGATGGAGGCTGCCGCCGGGCAGCTCAAGGAGGTCTGCGACCCCTACCGGCTCACGCTCCCCGCGGACCGGGCGGCCGATGCCGAGGCCTTCGCCGAGGCCCTGCGCGGCCGGCTCGGGCCGGGGGCCGACGAGCCCGCCGACCGTTTCCTGGTCGAGGTCCCGCAGCCGCCCCTCCAGCTGAAGGCGTACGACGCCCGGGTGGGCTTCGACGGCTCGGCGGTCACCTTCCACTGGTCGCGCACCGGCGCCTCCAGCACCAAGTGGCGCTCGGGCGACCAGCGCTTCGCCCTGACCTCCCTGTCCGGCGTCGAGTGGGTCTCCCCGGAACGCCCCGGCGCCGGGTACCTGCGCCTGCTGCCCCGCGAAGGCGCCCCCGGGGTCGGGGACCCCCGCGCCGACCACGACCTGGCCGCCGCCGTGTTCGGGGTCGGGTACGGGGCCGTCCACGAATCGCTGCCCTTCGCCGCGGCCGTCCTCGCGGCCCTGCGCGCCCGCACCCCCGTGGCCTCCCTGCCGCGCGCCCGCTCCGGCGAGGACGGCCGCCTCCAGCACCTGGGCGAGCTCTACGGGGCGGGCCTGCTGACCGACTCCGAGTACGCCGCCCTGCGCGACCGCCTCGCCGCGGACGCGTAGCCCGCGCGCGCCTCGCCGCGGACGCGTAGCCCGCGACCGCCGGTCGGCGGCGGGCCGCGGCCCGGTCCTGCTCCTCGCGCCTACTCCTCGCGCGCCGCCGAGCTGAAGGTCATGTCCGGGTAGCGGTCCCCCGCGACCCGGCCGGCGATCGGCTCCAGCAGGGCGAGCTCCTGCGCGGTCAGCGTGATCCGGGTCGCCGCGGTGTTCTCCGCGACCCGCTCCGGCTTGCGGGTGCCCGGGATCGGGACCACCGTCAGGCCGTGCACGGCCGCCCGCTGCTGCACCCAGGCCAGCGCGATCTGCGCCGGGGAGGCCCCGTGCGCGGCCGCGATCTCCCGGATCGGATCCAGCAGCGCCGCGTTGGCCTTCGCGTTGTCCCCGGTGAAGCGGGGCTGGTACCGACGGAAGTCCGCGGCCGAAAGGTCCGCCGCCGCGTCCGTGAAGGCGCCCGTCAGGAAGCCCCGTCCGAGCGGGGAGTACGGGACGAAGGCCACGCCCAGTTCCGCCGCCGCGCCCACCGCGCTGCGCTCCACGTCCCGGCTGAACAGGGACCACTCCGACTGCAGCGCCGCGATCGGGTGCACCGCGTACGCCTCCCGCAGCTCGGCCCCCGTGACCTCGCTGAGGCCGAGGTGGCGCACCTTCCCCTCGCGCACCAGCTCGGCCATGGTGCCCACCGACTCGGCGAAGGGCACGGCCGGGTCCCGGCGGTGCATGTAGTAGAGGTCGATCACGTCCACCCCGAGCCGCCGCAGACTGTCCTCGACGGCCCGGCGGACGTACGCGCGGTCGTTGCGGATGCCCCGGTACGCCGGGTCGTCGGTGCGGCGCTCCAGGGCGAACTTGGTGGCGAGGGTGATCTCGTCCCGGTGGGCGGCCACGAAGGGCGCCAGGAACTCCTCGTTCGCCCCGTACCCGTAGGCGTCCGCCGTGTCGAAGAGGGTGACCCCGGCGGCCAGCGCCGCGTCCAGGGTCGCCCGGGCCGCCGCCTCGTCCGTGTCCCCGTAGAACTCGCTCATGCCCATGCAGCCGAGGCCCTGGACGCCGACGACCGGTCCGCCCTTGCCCAGTTCGGCCCGCTCGATGGTGGTGCGCTCCGTCATGACTGTGCCTTCCCCGTGGCCGTGTTCATCGTGTTCATCGCATACATCTCGATCTTGCAGTCCAGTACGCCCAGCGCGTCGGTCAACTCCGCGAGGCGTGCCCGCACCTCCCGGCGCGTGTGCTCCAGCAGGGCGCGGCGCTCGTCGACGGTGTGCTCGCCCTCCCGGACGAGTTCGGCGTAGCGGACCATGTCCGCCACCGACATCCCGGTCGCGCGCAGCTTGCCCACGAAGGCCAGCCAGCCGAGGTCCTTGTCGGTGAACCGCCGCTGTCCCGAGTGGGAGCGGTCCACGTGCGGCATCAGCCCGATGCGCTCGTACCAGCGCAGCGTGTGCTGGGTCAGCCCCGTCCGGGCCTCGACCTCGCTGATCGTGTACCGCGTCTGCGTCAGGCTCTGGCTCATGGCCTCAACGCTAAAACCCTGGAGTGCACTCCAAGCAAGTAGGCTCGGCCGCATGGAGAGCCTGGATCCCGTCAACACCCTGGACAGCCTGCGGGCCATCGAGACCTGGCCGGTGCCGACCGCCGCGGCCGCCGTGGTCCGCGCCGACGGGAGCCTGGCCGGCTCCCACGGGCCGCTGGACCACCGTTTCCCGCTGGCCTCGGTCACCAAGCCGCTCGCCGCGTACGCCGCCCTCGTCGCGTACGAGGAGGGGGCCGTGGAGCTGGACGAACCGGCGGGCCCCGAGGGCTCGACGGTCCGTCACCTGCTCGCGCACACCAGCGGACTGGCCTTCGACGAGCACCGCGCGATGGCCCCGCCCGGGGAGCGGCGACTGTACTCGAACGCCGGTTTCGAGGTGCTCGGCGACCATCTGGCCAAGGCCACCGGGATCCCCTTCGCGGAGTACCTGCACCAGGCCGTCTTCGAGCCGCTGGGCATGACCTCGACCACCCTGGAGGGCTCGCCCGCCAAGGACGGCGTCTCCACCGTGTCCGACCTGGCGCGCTTCGCAGCCGAGCTCCAGGCGCCCCGCCTGCTGGACGTCCGCACGGTCGCCGAGGCCACCTCCGTGGTGCACCCGGGCCTCAAGGGCGTCCTGCCTGGCTACGGACACCAGTCGCCCAACGACTGGGGCCTCGGCCTGGAGATCCGCGACGGCAAGTCCCCGCACTGGACGGGCACCACCTCCTCCCCGCGCACCTTCGGGCACTTCGGCCAGTCCGGCACCTTCCTGTGGGTGGACCCCGACGCCCGCGCCGCCTGCGTGGCCCTGACCGACCGGGCCTTCGGCCCCTGGGCCGTCCAGGCGTGGACCCCCTTCACCGACGCGGTCCTCGCGGAGCTGCGCTCGGCCCGCTAGGCCGTCTCTTCCGGATCTTGCCTGACCCTCCCCCAGCCCCAGGGGGCTGGGAGGTGCCCCCTGCCGCCCGGCACCGCACCTCGCCGCGTTGTCGAGGCACCCGAGGACGTCCAGTAATCGGGAGCCTCTCCGCCTTGCGATGCACGGCACCGGACGACGCGGGCTTAACCGGCAAGATCCGAAAGAGACGGCCTAGGCCGGGAGCTCCCAGATCAGCAGCTCCCCCGGGGACCCGGCGGTGATCTCCAGGCCCTTCTCGCCGGTGATCCGCGCCGAGTCCCCGGGACCCAGCTCCGCCCCGTCGAGCCGCAGGTCCCCGCGCACCACGTGCAGGTAGACCCGCTGCGCCTCCGGTACGGGGACCCGCTCGCCCGCGCCCGGCCGCCGCACGTGCAGCACCGCTCCGGCCGACGGGACCTCGTACGGGGCGCCGTCCGCGAGGCCGCGTACGACCTCGTACGCGGGCTCCCCGCCCGCCGTCAGCGGCGCGAGCCACATCTGCACGAACCGCAGCGGGGCCGCGCCGTCGTTGCGCTCGACGTGCCGGGCCCCGGCGCCCGCGCCCAGCCGCTGGACGTCGCCGGGGCGGACCACGCCGGTGTCGCCGGTGGTGCTGTCCCGGTGGGTGAGTTCGCCCTCCACCACCCAGGTGACGATCTCGGTGTGGCTGTGCGGGTGCTCGTCGAAGCCCGAACCGGGTGCGAGGCGCTCCTCGTTGCAGGCCAGCACCGGGCCGAAGCGGATGTTGTCCGGGTCGTAGAAGGACCCGAAGGAGAAGGCGTGGCGGGTGCTGATCCCGGCAGCCGCGTCCCCTCCCTCGTACCGGTCCGCAGCACGGCGTACATCAATCATGTGGGCCACCGTAGCCCCCCGTCCGGAGGCCCGCCGCGGACCCGCGTCCGCGCCGGGGCGCTGATAAGGCAGTCTTGTCCCGTGCCCCAACCCGAACGTGAGCAGTCCCCCGAAACCCTTCCCGCGCATCCGTCCCACCCCCACAGCGCGACGCTGCGCCGACTGGAGAAGTCCTCCGGCCGGCTCGCCGCCAACGCCATCGCGCGGATGGACGAGACCCTGCCGTGGTACCGGGCGATGCCGCCGGAGAACCGGTCGTGGATCGGCCTGGTGGCGCAGGCCGGCATCGCCGCGTTCACGGAGTGGTTCCGGCACCCGGAGACCCCGCAGGCCATCTCCACCGACGTCTTCGGGACGGCTCCGCGCGAGCTGACCCGGGCGATCACCCTGCGCCAGACCGTCGAGATGGTCCGTACGACGATCGAGGTCATGGAGGCCGCGATCGACGAGGTCGCGGCCCCGGGCGACGAGTCGATCCTGCGCGAGGCGCTGCTGGTGTACGCCCGGGAGATCGCCTTCGCGACCGCCCAGGTGTACGCCCAGGCGGCCGAGGCGCGGGGGGCGTGGGACGCCCGGCTGGAGTCCCTGGTCGTCAACGCCGTGCTGTCGGGCGAGGCCGACGAGGGCGCGCTGTCGCGGGCGGCGGCCCTTGGCTGGAATTCGCCGGAGCACGTCTGCGTGGTGCTGGGCACCGCGCCGGACGGGGACAGCGAGCTGACGGTCGAGGCGATCCGGCGCGCTGCCCGCCACCACAAGCTCCAGGTGCTCACCGGTGTGCTCGGCGACCGGCTCGTGGTGATCGCGGGCGGCAGCGACAACCCGATGCAGGTGGCGAAATCCCTGATCGGACCGTTCGCGGCCGGCCCGGTGGTGGCCGGTCCGGTGGTGCCCGACCTGCTGAACGCGACGAAGTCGGCGCAGGCGGCGGCGGCCGGCCTCAAGGCCTGCACCGCCTGGCAGGACGCGCCGCGTCCGGTGCTGGCGGACGATCTGCTGCCGGAGCGCGCGATCGCCTCCGATCCCTCGGCCAGGGAGCAGCTGGTGGAGGAGATCTACAGACCGCTGGAGGAGGCGGGGTCGGCGCTGCTGGAGACGCTGAGCGTCTACCTGGAGCAGGCGAGCAGCCTGGAAGGGGCCGCTCGGATGCTGTTCGTGCACCCCAACACGGTGCGCTACCGGCTCCGACGTGTGACCGACGTCACCGGATGGTCACCCTCCGACGTTCGTTCGGCGTTCACGTTGCGGATCGCCCTGATCCTCGGACGTCTGGCCGACGGAGATCCGCAGTCCTAGACTTTTGTCGGACATCAACAATTAGCCCGACGGTTCTTCGTCCCTGTCCCCACGGGCGGCGGGGACCGTCCACAAGAGAGAGTGTGAGGGTGCTCGTACTCGTCGCTCCCGGCCAAGGCGCTCAGACGCCCGGCTTCCTGTCTCCCTGGCTCGAACTCCCCGGCGCCGCCGAACGCGTCGCGGGGTGGTCGGACGCCATCGGGCTCGACCTTGCCCACTACGGCACGAACGCCGACGCGGACGAGATCCGCGACACGGCCGTGGCCCAGCCGCTGCTGGTCGCGGCGGGTCTGCTGTCCGCTTCCGCCCTCGGTTCCCCCTCTGCCTTCGGCGCCGTCGCCGGGCACAGCGTCGGTGAGATCACCGCCGCCGCCTACGCCGGCGTGCTGACCGAGGACGAGGCGCTCTCCTTCGTCCGCACCCGCGGTCTGGGCATGGCCGACGCCGCCGCCGTCACCGAGACCGGCATGGCCGCGGTCCTGGGCGGCGACCAGGACGTGGTCGTCGCACACCTGGAGAAGCTGGGGCTGACCCCGGCCAACATCAACGGGGCGGGCCAGATCGTGGCCGCCGGCACCATGGAGCAGATCGCCGCTCTGGAGGCCGAGAAGCCCGAAGGCTCCATGAAGGTCGTCGCCCTCAAGGTCGCGGGCGCCTTCCACACGCACCACATGACGCCCGCGGTGGCCGCGCTGCAGAAGGCCACCGAGGCCCTCACGCCGGCCGACCCGACGGTGAAGTACGTCTCGAACCGGGACGGCCTCGTCGTCGACAAGGGCGCCGACGTCGTCGCCCGCCTGGTCGGCCAGGTCGCGAACCCGGTCCGCTGGGACCTGTGCATGGAAACGTTCGCCGAGCTGGGCGTCACCGGGATCATCGAGCTCTCTCCCGGCGGCACCCTGACGGGTCTGGCCAAGCGCGCGCTGAAGGGCGTTCCGAGCGTGGCCCTGAAGACCCCGGACGATCTCGACAAGGCCGCCGCGCTCATCGCAGCGCAGGCGGCCTGAGAGAAGGAGCCCACAAGCATGTCGAAGATCAAGCCGGCCAAGGGCTCCCCGTACGCCCGCATCCTCGGCGTGGGCGGCTACCGCCCGACCCGGGTGGTGCCCAACGAGGTCATCCTGGAGACGATCGACTCGTCCGACGAGTGGATCCGCTCCCGCTCCGGCATCGCGACCCGGCACTGGGCCTCGGACCAGGAGACGGTCGCCGCGATGTCCGTGGAGGCCTCCGGCAAGGCGCTCGCCGACGCCGGGATCTCCCCGGAGCAGATCGGTGCGGTGATCGTCTCCACGGTCTCGCACTTCAAGCAGACCCCCGCCGTCGCGACGGAGATCGCGCACCGGATCGGCGCGGGCAAGCCCGCGGCGTTCGACATCTCGGCGGGCTGTGCCGGTTTCGGCTACGGTCTGACGCTCGCCAAGGGCCTGGTGGTCGAGGGGTCGGCGCAGTACGTCCTCGTCATCGGTGTCGAGCGGCTGTCGGACCTGACCGACCTGGAGGACCGCGCGACGGCCTTCCTGTTCGGCGACGGTGCCGGCGCCGTGATCGTCGGCCCTTCGGACGAGCCCGCCATCGGCCCCACGGTCTGGGGTTCCGAGGGCGACAAGTCCGAGACGATCAAGCAGACCGTGCCGTGGGACGAGTACCTCGGCAAGGACGGCGGAGAGAAGTTTCCGGCCATCACCCAGGAAGGTCAGGCGGTCTTCCGCTGGGCCGTCTTCGAGATGGCCAAGGTGGCCCAGCAGGCGCTCGACGCGGCCGGGATCACCGCGGAGGACCTGGACGTCTTCATCCCGCACCAGGCGAACATGCGGATCATCGACTCGATGGTGAAGACTCTGAAGCTGCCGGAACACGTCACGGTCGCCCGCGACGTGGAAACCACCGGCAACACGTCGGCCGCCTCGATCCCGCTCGCCATGGAGCGGCTCCTGGCGACCGGAGCGGCGAAGAGCGGCGACACCGCGCTCGTCATCGGCTTCGGGGCGGGGCTCGTCTACGCCGCGACGGTCGTTACCCTCCCCTAGGGCCCGGGATCCACTTCCCGCCCTGATCAACCCACTCAGCTACAGAAGGAGCGCCACATGGCCGCCACGCAGGAAGAGATCCTCGAAGGTCTCGCGGAGATCGTCAACGAGATCGCCGGCATCCCGCAGGAGGACGTCCAGCTGGACAAGTCCTTCACCGACGACCTGGACGTCGACTCGCTGTCCATGGTCGAGGTCGTCGTCGCCGCCGAAGAGCGCTTCGAGGTGAAGATCCCGGACGAGGACGTCAAGAACCTCAAGACGGTCGGCGACGCCGCGGACTACATCCTGAAGCACCAGGCCTGAGCCTGACGAGCGTTTGTCGCCACCTGGCGGTGGCGCCGTGACAATTCAGCACCCCCTTAGACGTGGAGAAAGAATTCCTGTGAGCCCGACCAATCGCACCGTGGTCGTCACCGGTATCGGCGCAACCACTCCGCTGGGTGGCGACAGCGCTTCGACCTGGGAAGGTCTGCTCGCCGGCCGGTCCGGCGTCTCGCCCCTGGAGGGCGAGCGCTTCGCCGAACTGCCGGTTCAGATCGCCGCCCGGGCCGCCGTGGACCCGAGCGAGGTACTCCCCCGCCCGCTGGCCCGCAAGCTCGACCGCTCGGCGCAGTTCGCCGTCATCGCGGCCCGCGAGGCCTGGGCCGACGCGGGTTACACCGCCCCGGCCGGCGAGGACGGGTCCATCGTCCCCGAGCGTCTGGGCACCGTGATCGCCTCCGGCATCGGTGGTGTCACGACCCTGCTCGACCAGTACGACGTACTGAAGGAAAAGGGTGTGCGCCGGGTCTCCCCGCACACCGTCCCCATGCTCATGCCGAACGGCCCCTCGGCCAACGTCGGTCTCGAGGTCAACGCCCGCGCCGGTGTGCACACGCCGGTCAGCGCGTGCGCGTCGGGCGCCGAGGCCATCGGCTACGCCGTCGAGATGATCCGTACCGGCCGTGCCGACGTGGTCGTCGCCGGCGGTACCGAGGCGGCCATCCACCCGCTGCCGATCGCGGCGTTCGCCAACATGATGGCGATGTCCAAGAACAACGAGAACCCGACGCAGGCCTCCCGCCCGTACGACAAGGGCCGTGACGGCTTCGTGCTCGGCGAGGGCGCGGGCGTCGTGGTGCTGGAGTCCGCCGAGCACGCCGCCGCGCGCGGCGCCCGGGTCTACTGCGAGGTGCTGGGCCAGGGCCTGTCCGCGGACAGCCACCACATCGCGCAGCCGGAGCCGACGGGCCGCGGTGTCGCGGCCGCCGTGCAGAACCTGCTCGACAACACCGGCCTGGACCCGGCCGAACTGGTCCACCTGAACGCGCACGCCACGTCGACCCCGCAGGGTGACACGGCCGAGCTGAAGGCCCTGCGCAAGGTCCTGGGCGACGACCTCGACCACATCGCGATCTCCGCGACCAAGTCGATGACCGGTCACCTGCTGGGCGGCGCGGGCGGTATCGAGACCGTCGCGACCGTACTGGCGCTGTACCACCGCATCGCCCCGCCGACGATCAACGTCGAGGACCTCGACGACGACATCGACGCGGACATCGTGCGCGGCGAGCCCCGCAAGCTGCCGGCCGACGGCCCGATCTCCGCGATCAACAACTCCTTCGGCTTCGGTGGCCACAACGTGACGCTGGCGTTCCGCAGCGTCCAGTAGGACCGGCACCACGAGAAAGGCCCACCCGGACACCGGGTGGGCCTTTCTCGTGGCCGGGGCCGAGACGACCGGCCGGGGCTCAGACGACCTGGTGGAGCCAGCGGACCGGGGCGCCCTCGCCCGCGTAGCGGAAGGGCTCCAGCTCGTCGTCCCAGGGTTTGCCGAGCAGTTTGGCGATCTCCGCCTCCAGGTCGGTCTCGCCGCGCGCCGACCGGGCGAGCGCGGCCCGCAGCCGGTCCTCGGGGATCAGGATGTCGCCGTGCATGCCGGTGACGGCGTGGAAGATGCCGAGCTCCGGGGTGGAGCTGTAGCGCTCGCCCTCGGCGGTCGGACAGGGTTCGGCGGTCACTTCGAAGCGGAGCAGGTGCCATCCGCGCAGGGCGGAGGCGAGTTTCGAGGCGGTACCCGCCTCGGCCTGCCAGGAGAACTCGGCTCTCCAGGTACCGGGGGAGGCGGGCTGCCTGATCCAGTCGAGGTTCACCCGCACCCCGAGCACGCCCGCCACAGCCCATTCCACGTGCGGGCAGAGCGCGCGCGGTGCGGAATGCACGTACAGAACTCCACGTGTCGTCACCGGGACCTCCAGTGTGGGACGAGGTCGGGAATAAACTCCAGAAAACGGACAGTATGTGACGTGATGTAATGTAACGGAAATTATTTGACATTGCGCTGCGGCACCTGCGGCCGAAACGCCACGGGAAAAAGCTACCGTGCGCCGGGGGTCATGGTGTGACGTACGGTCGCTCCGAGGCCCGTAAACGCGGAGCATTCACTCAGCAGGACGCCCCCGGAAGGACGTGGGGCGACGAGGGAGGGACCAGGCGATGCGCACCACCGCTCCGCGCCGCAGCGTGCGCCGGACCGTCGCGGCGGCGGGCGTGGCGGTGGCCGTCCTGGCCGCGACGGCCACCGGCTGTGACTCCGGGGGCGCGAAGCCGGAGGGCGAGCGGGGCGCGGGGGCGGCGGGGCCGCGCTGGAACACCGCGCCCGCGTCGATCGCGGCCGTCGGGGACTCCATCACCCGCGGGTTCGACGCCTGTTCGGTGCTGGCCGACTGCCCGGAGGTCTCCTGGGCCACGGGCGCCGACCCCGCGGTGCAGTCGCTCGCCACCCGGCTGCTCGGTGCGGACGGAGTGCCCGCGCGCAGCTGGAACCTCGCGGTGACCGGAGCGCGGATGGCGGACCTGCCGGGGCAGCTGGCCGCGGCCGCGGAGCACAAGCCCGACCTGGTCACGGTGATGGTGGGCTCGAACGACGCCTGCCGGCCCACGGCTTCGTCGATGACCTCGGTGGCGGACTTCCGGGCCGGTTTCGAGCAGGCCCTGAGCGGACTGCGGGCCGCCTCGCCGGCCTCCCAGGTCTACGTCTCCTCCGTGCCGGACCTCCAGCGGCTGTGGGAGCAGGGCAAGGACAGCCCGATGGTGCGGCAGGTCTGGAAGCTGGGGATCTGTCAGTCCATGCTCGCCGAACCGCTGTCGGGGGCGGAGAGCGCGACGGCCCGCCGGGAGAAGGTGCGGGCGCGGGTGGTCGAGTACAACGAGGTGCTGCGCGAGGTCTGCGCGAAGGACCGGCTGTGCCGCTACGACGGCGGCGCGGTGTTCCAGTACCCCTTCTCCGCGGAGCAGCTCAGCCGCTGGGACTGGTTCCACCCGGGCCGGGACGGACAGGCCCGGCTCGCGGAACTGGCCCACCGTCAGGTGACGGCGGCGCAGCCCCCGCGTTGACGCGGAAGGACCGGGGGCGGGTGTCAGGGCCCGCCCCCGGTCCGGTTCACCGGCCGGATTCATGGTTGTTTTCCGGCCATTTCGACCCTACGGCGTGTCGCGCCGGTCGGTGCCCGCCGCGCACCGGCCGAGCGGGTGCGCCGGGCGGCCGTTCACGGGTCGGCGCCGGCGGTCAGCCGTTCACAGGTCGAGGGTGACGGTCAGCCGCGTGTCGGCGTACGAGTGGCTCGCGCACACCTCGTACGTGCCGCCGATCCGCCGCCAGCCGTGCGCGGCCTCGTCCCAGATCTCGAAGGCGCGGGCGGGCAGCGGGATCTCCACCTCGACGCTCTCGCCGGGGCCCGCCCCGACCCCCGCGAAGGCGGCCAACCAGCGGACGGGTCGTTCCACGGCGTCGGCGACGGGCGCCAGGTAGATCTGGACCACCTCGCGGCCCGGCCGGCCGCCGGTGTTGGTCAGGCGGACCCTGACCCGGTCGGCGGTGGCCTCCAGGGACTCGTAGGCCCAGTGGGTGTAGCCGAGGCCGTGCCCGAAGGGGTAGGCGGGGGTCACGCCGTGCCGCTCGTACGCCCGGTAGCCGATGTCGAGTCCCTCGCGGTACTCCAGGCGCCCTGCGACGGGGAGCACGTCGGTGACGGGTGCGTCGGCGAGGGTGGCGGGCCAGGTGGTGGGCAGGCGCCCGCCCGGCTCGGCGTGCCCGAGGAGGACGTCGGCCACCGCGGCCCCGCCCTCCTGCCCGGGGAACCAGGTCAGCAGGACGGCGGCGACGTCCTCGCGCCACGGGAGTTCCACCGGGGAACCGGCGTTGACGACGACCACGGTGTTCGGGTTGGCGGCGGCCACGGCCCGCACGAGGTCGTCCTGGCGGCCCGGCAGGACGAGGTCCCGGCGGTCGAACCCCTCGGACTCCACCCGCTCGGTGGTGGCGACGACCACGACGGCGGTGTCGGCGGCCCGGGCGGCCGAGACGGCCTCGGCGATCAGCGCGTCGGGGTCGCGCCGGGGGCCGAGGTGGAGCAGGGAGAACATGACCGCCTTGAGCGGCATCGCGCTCATGTCGGGGACCCGGTAGGTGAGCGAGACCTCGACGGGCTCCCCTTCGGAGAGGGTCAGGCGGGCGCGTTCGCTGGGGGCGCCGAAGAACGCCTCGAAGGGGTCGGCCTCGTCGCCGAGCTCCTGGACCCCCTCCCACAGGACCCGTCCGCCGACGGCGAGGCCGAAGGCGCCCAGCCCCCGGGTGCCGAAGGCGTGTTCGCCGCTCTCGCGCGGCACGAAGGTGCCGGTGACCTCGATGCTCGCCATCGTCCCGTACGAGGCGCCGCCGGGCAGGTCGTCGCCGATCCACTGGACCTGGCCACTGGGCAGGCCGCCCTCGCCGAGGACGGTCCCGGAGGCGTCGCGGCAGACGGCGCGCAGGGTGAAGCCCTGGTCGGCGGGGACGAGTTCCTCGCTCGGGTCGGCGCCGACGGTGTAGGTCAGGGCTCCGTCGGGGAGCGCGGCCGTGAGCCCGTCGAGCGGGGAGAGCACCCGCTCCGGGAAGACGGTGGCGGACCCGCCACCGAGGACGCGGGCGTCGCGGGCGGCGGCGCCGCTGAGGGCGACGGTGCGGCCCGTACCCGCGTCGAGCGGCAGGGCGCCGGCTTCGTTGCGCACGAGGACGAACCCGCGCACGGCCAGCTCGCGGGCCAGGGCCTGCCCGTCGAGGGGGGCCGGCGGCTCGGCGACCACGGCGGGCGCGCCCTCCAGGAGGCCGACGCGGGCGGCGAGGCGCAGCACGTTGCGCACGGCCGCGTCGACTTCGGACTCGGGGACCTCCCCGGCCCGGACGGCGGCGGCGAGGGCGGGGCCGTAGACGGTCTGCGGGCCGGGCATGGCCACGTCCATGCCGCCGAGGATGTCCCCGGTGGTGGAGCGGGCGGCCATCCAATCCGAGACGTTGCATCCGTCGAAGCCCCACTGGGCGCGCAGGACCTCGTTCACCAGGTACCGGTGCTCGGTCATGGTGGTGCCGTTGACCCGGTTGTAGGCGGTCATGATGCCCCAGGGGTGGGCGTTGGTCACGATCGCCTCGAAGGGGGCCAGGTACAGCTCGCGCAGCGGGCGCGGGGCGATGACGCAATCGACGGTGAAGCGTTCCGTCTCGGCGTCATTGCCGACGAAGTGCTTGACGGTGGTGCCGACGCCGCCGTCCTGGACGCCGTTGACGTAGCCGCTGCCGATGGCGCCGGTCAGACAGGGGTCCTCGGAGTAGCACTCGAAGTGGCGGCCGCCGAGCGGGGAGCGGTGCAGGTTGACGGTGGGGGCCAGGAGGACGTGGACGCCCTTGCGGCGGGCCTCCTGGGCGAGGAGCCGGCCGGCCCGGCGGGCGAGGGCCGGGTCCCAGGCGGCGGCGAGTGCGGTCGGGGAGGGCAGGGCGACGGACGGGTCGTCCGCGGTCCAGCGCACGCCCCGCACGCCGACGGGCCCGTCGGACATGACCAGGGAGCGGAGCCCGATCTCGGGGACGGCCGGCAGGGACCACATGTCCTGGCCGGCCAGGAGGCGGGTCTTGGTGTCGAGATCCAGCTTGCCCAGCGCCGTTTCCACGGCGTCTTCGCGGATGCGGTCGCGGGCCTGATCGGCATCGGTCACGGCCGTGCCTCCTCGTGAGTGCGGTGTGGTGCCCCCATCGTGGACCTCCTCCCTGTAGATCGGTAGGTGTTGTAATCTTTTCGTGATATCCCTATGTCGTACGGTCCTTCTTGCGGGTACGAATGGAAGGGGTGCCGGGCGATGGCCAGGGCGAAGAGCGAGGAGCGGCGCGGCGAGATCGTCCGCGCGGCGGTCGAGGTGATCGCGGAGCGCGGCTACCGGGGAGCCTCCCTGGGCTCCGTCGCCGAACGCGTGGGCCTCACCCAGCAGGGGCTGCTGCACTACTTCCCCACCAAGGAGGCCCTGCTCGTGGCCGTCCTGGAGGAGCGCGACCGCTGGGACACGGGCGGCGGCTCGCGCGCCGCCGCGGACACCTGGCGCCTGGACCTGCTGGCCTCGCTGGTGGAGTACAACGCCATGCGGCCCGGCATCGTGCAGACCTTCTCGGCGCTGCTCGGCGAGAGCGTCACCGACGGCCATCCGGCCCGGGAGTTCTTCACCGAGCGCTACGCCCAGGTGCGCGGGGAGATGACCGCCGTGCTGCGCGCCGAGTTCGGCGAGCGCCTCCCCTCGGGCCTCACCCCGGAACAGGCCGCTCCGCTGCTGACGGCGGTGATGGACGGCCTCCAGTACCAGTGGCTGCTCGCCCCGGAATCGGTCGACATGCCCGGTGCGTTCCGCTCCTTCCTCACCCTCCTGCGCGGCCCCGCCGTCTAGGCCGCACGGCGCGCCGGGCATCCTGTCCCCCGACACCGGCCGGGGGAACTGGGGGGACATGCCGTGGGGTTGGAGAAACAGGAGCAGGAGCGGGAGCAGGCTCAAGGGCCGGAGAAGAAGGTGGCCTGGTCGGAGCTGTTCTTCGACCTGGTGCTGGTGTTCGCGGTGACCCAGGTCTCCGCGCTGCTCCACCACGACCACGGCTGGGCCGGCACCGGCCGGGCCCTGATCGTCTTCGTGCCCGTCTACTGGGTGTGGGTCGGCAACACCGTCCACGCCAACACCCACGACGCGGACCGGCCGCTGAACCGGCTCGGCCTGTTCGCCGCCGGCCTGTGCGGCCTGATGATGGCCCTGGCCCTGCCCGGCGCCTTCGGGGACCGCGGAGCGCTCTTCGCCGGCGCCTACTTCTGCGCCCGCGTGGTCCTCGCCGCCCTGGCACACGGCCGCTCCCGCCGGCTGACCCCGACCCCGGTGACCCTGTCGGTGCTGATCAGCGGTCCGCTGCTGCTGGCCGGGGCCTTCCTCGACGGCGGGACCCGGACCTGGCTGTGGGCGCTGGCCGCGGCCGTGGACCTGGCCGCGCCCCGGCTGACCCGCCGGGCCATGGTCCGGCTCACCTTCGAGTCGGGGCACCTCGCCGAACGGTTCGGGCTGTTCGTGATGATCGCCCTGGGCGAGTCGATCGTGGCCGTCGGGGCGCCGGTGGCCACCTCCCCCGAGCTGGGTGCGGGTTCCCTGACCGCCGTCGCGGTGGCCTTCACCCTGGTCTGCGGACTGTGGTGGGTGTACTTCCACCTGGCCGCGGACGCCGTCCGCCACGGCCTGGAGACCGCCGCCGTACGGGCGGACGTGGCCCGGCAGGTCCTCTCGTACGGGCACCTCTCGCTGATCGCCTCGGTCATCGCGGTGGCCGTCGGCATGGCCGAGGCGGTGGCCCGTCCCGGCGAACGGCTCCCGCTGGGCGTCGCCGCCCTGCTGTACGGGGGCTGCGCGCTCTTCCTGGCCACCTTCGGGTACACCCGCTGGCACCTGTTCCGCTCGTGGTCGGTGACCCGGCTGGGGGCCGCCGCGGCCGTCCTGGCCGTGCTCCCGGCGGCGGCCCTGCTGCCCTCGCTGGGGGCACTGGCTCTGCTGTCCCTCCTGGTGACGGCCCTGAACCTGACCGAGCTGGCCCTCGTACGCCGGGACGGCCGCCTCCCGGGCGGCCCGGCACCCGAAGGGCGGCTGCGGGATCCGGGGGCCGACCCCTCCCCCTGAGCCGGGTCCGGCCGACTGACATCCTGAAGCACGTGAAGATCGCCGCCGCGCAGTTCTGCTGCGTCCCCGCCGACGTCCCCGCCAACGCCGCCCTGGCCGCCGAGCTGGCCGCGGCCGCCCGCGACGAGGGCGCCGCGCTGGTGGTCTTCCCGGAGTTCACGCTCACCGGGTACGAGCTGGAGGCGCTGGCCGGGAACCCGGAGCTGTGGGTGGACGGACCCGACGACCCCCGCCTCGACGCGCTGCGCTCGGCGCGGATCGCGACCGCCGTCAACGTCGCCCTGCGCACCGACGGCCCGCGGCCCGCCATCGCGACCCTGGTGTACGACGCGGACGGCGCGCACGTGACGACGTACGCCAAACAGCACCTGTACCGTCACGAGCAGGGCGTCTTCGTCGCGGGCACGCAGGACGGGCGCTTCGAGCTCGGCGGGATCCGCTTCTCCCTCGCCGTCTGCTTCGACAACCACTTCCCCGAACTGACCGGCCGCGCGGCCGCCGACGGCTGCCGGGTGCACCTGGCGAGTTCCCTGTACGGCACGGGCGACGGGATCGCCGAGCGGGCCACCGTCCATCCGGGGATCGCGCGGGAGAACGGCCTGTACACGGTCCTCGCCAACCACGTCGGCCGGGCGGGCCCCTGGACGGGATGCGGCCGCTCGGCGGTGTGGGCCCCGGGCGGGGAACTGCTCGCCGAGGCCGGCGCCGACACCCCGGGCGTGGTGACGGTCGAGGTCACCGCCGGCTGACCCCCATTCAGGCGGATTCGGGGAGGAGGTGCTTGGCGCCCCATTCCCCCAGCGACTCCAGGGCGGTGCCCAGCTCCTGGCCGAGGGGGGTCAGGGAGTACTCCACGCGCGGCGGGACCTCGTCGTAGACCTCGCGGTGGACGATGCCGTCCTCCTCCAGTTCGCGCAGCTGCGCGGTGAGCACCTTCTCCGACACCCCCGGGACCAGCCGGCGCAGCTCCCCGAAGCGGCGGCGCGGGGAACGCTCCAACTCCCACAGGACGGAGACCTTCCACTTCCCGTCGATCACGGACATCGCCGCCGCGATCCCACAGTGGTCCGCCCCGGGCCTTCGCGCCACCGCCACCCCACACCCCTCCCACCTGCTCGCTCACCTCGGGGTAACCACCCACCCCGAAGTGCGTACTTGAGCGCCACGGCGCCCGCCACCAGGCTAAACGGCATGACCGACACACATGTGACGAAGCGTCCGCTCACCCTCCTCGGACTCGGCGACATGGGCGCCGCCCTGGCCCGCCGCTGGCTCACCGCCGGGCACCCCGTGACCGTCTGGAACCGCACCGCCGCCAAGGCCGGGGCCCTGACCCCGCACGGCGCCCGGGTCGCCGCTGACCCCGCCGCGGCCGTCGCGGCGAACGGTCTCGTCGTGCTCTGCCTGCTGGACGACGCGAGCATCGCGGCGGTGCTGGACGGGGTCGACCTGACCGGCAAGGACCTGGTCAACCTCACCACCGGCACCCCCGCCGAGGGCCGGGACCGGGCCCGCTGGGCCGAGGAGCGCGGCGCCCGCTTCGTGGACGCCGGGATCATGGGCACCCCGACGATGATCGGCACCCCCGGATCCGGCGCCTACGTCTTCTACAGCGGCTCCCGCGCCCTCTTCGAAGCCCACCGGGAGGTCCTGGAGGCCCCGGCCGCCGCCCGTTTCGTCGGTGAGGACCCCGGCCACGCGGCCCTGCACGACGTGGCGCTGCTCAGCGCGATGACGGGACTCTTCGCGGGGATCTCGCACGCCTACGCCCTGATCGAGGGCGAGGACATCGCGCCGGGGGACCTGTCCCCGCTGCTGTCCGAGTGGCTGGGCGCGATGGGCTTCTTCGTCGGGAACGCCGCCGAGCGGCTGACCTCGCGGGACTTCACCACCGGGGTGGTGTCCAACCTGGCCATGCAGGTCGCGGCGAGCGGCACCCTCCTGCGCACCGCCGCGGACCAGGGGGTCAGCACCGAGCTGATCTCCCCGTACCTGGACCTGATGCGGGAGCGGCTGGAGGCCGACCCGGCCCGGCACGGCGCGGAGGACACCGTCGGGGCGATCACCCTGCTGCGGCGCGGCGCCGCGTAGCCCCGGCCGCGGCGGTCCTACGGGTACGAGGGCGGAGGCGGCCCGAACCCGGGGGCCGGGGCCTGGGGGTACGCCTGGGCCTGCGGGTAACCCTGAGGCTGGGGGTACGCCTGCGCCTGCGGATAGCCCTGGGCCTGCGGATAAGCCTGCGCCTGCGGGTGCCCCGGGGCCTGCGGATAGCCCTGCGGCTGCGGGTAACCCTGCGGCTGCGGGTACCCCTGCGGCTGCCCCGGAGCCGGGGTCCAGGCCGGGGCGGCGGGCTGCGCGGAGTGGGGCCCCTCACCCTCCTGCTCGCCGGACGGCTCCTCGTCCTCGCCGGTCAGCTCGCGCGCCATCAGGGTCGCCCCCGCCACGGCACCCGGCATCAGGAAGACCGCGACCAGCGGGACCAGGAACACCAGCACCAGCGGCACCCCGAAGCCGAGCGCCAGCGCACGCCGTCCGCGCAGCAGGGCCAGCTGCTCGTCGAGGTCGACCCGGCGCCGCTGGAGGGCGACGGAGGTGAGCTCCTGGGTGAGGAAGAACCCGGAGACGAGGAAGCCGATCACCGGGACGACGGTCTGGCCGACGACCGGGATGAGGCCGAGGGCGAACAGCAGGATCCCGTAGAGCAGCACCCGCACCAGCAGCCGCAGGCTGTCCCGGGCGGAGATCCACAGGTCCTCCCAGAACGAGCGCCCCGACTCGGGGACCTCACCGCCCTCGGTGCGGTCGACCTGCTCCGAGAGGGACTCGTAGAAGGGCTGGCCGACGAGCAGGGTCACGGCGGTGAAGGTGATCACCGTGAGGAACAGCCCGAGGGAGACGACCAGTGCGGTCAGGAAGCCGCGGAAGAGGCCGAGCCAGGGCGAGGACCAGTCCGAGGCGAAGGGCGTGGCCCAGGTGGTGAAGTCATCGGCGCCGTAGAAGAGACCGGTCAGGGCCGCGGCGTAGAGCAGCAGCGAGACCAGGCCCGGCAGCAGGCCGAAGCCCAGCCATCGGCCGTTCCGGAACACCCATCTCTGTCCGGTGAGCAAGTACCGGAATCCCCCCGCAAGATCACGCATGGGGGCAGTTTAAACGGCGGAGGCCGCACCCCCGAGGGGATGCGGCCTCCACTCGCGTTCCGTCAGGACGCGGATGCGGCGTGCGGTCAGGCGACGTTCAGCTCGACCGAGATGTTGCCGCGGGTCGCCTTGGAGTACGGGCAGATCTGGTGGGCCTTCTCGACCAGGTCCTTGGCGGTGGCGGCGTCGACGGTCGGGATCGAGGCCGTGATCTTGACGATGATGCCGAAGCCCTCGTCGTTCTTGCCGATGCCGACCTCGGCGGTCACGGTGGAGCCGGCGACGTCGACGTTCTCGTTGCGGGCCGCGACGCTGAGGGCACCCTGGAAGCAGGCGCTGTAGCCGGCGGCGAACAGCTGCTCCGGGTTGGTGCCGGCGCCGCTGCCGCCGAGCTCCTTCGGCGGGTTCACGACGACGTCGAGCTGCCCGTCGTTGGTGGCGACGCGGCCGTCACGGCCGTTCTCGGCGGTGGCGACAGCGGTGTACGCGACGTCGGACTGCGTGATGGACATGAAGTGGATCCTCCAGATGAATCGCCGCGATGCGCGCCCACGATCGCGACGGTGTGGAGTGAGCCTAACCGGTGAAAGAAACGATCATCTTTCCGGTGTTCTCTCCGCGCAGCATTCCGAGGAAGGCGCCGGCCGCGTTCTCGACGCCCTCGACGACCGTCTCGTCGTAACGCAGCTCTCCGGAGGCCAGCCATCCGGCCACGTCCTTGACGAACTGCTCCTGGAGCCCGTAGTGGTCGCCGACCAGGATGCCCTGGAGGCGCAGGCGCTTGCCGATCACCATCATGAGGTTGCGCGGGCCCGGGGCCGGCTCGGTGTCGTTGTAGCCCGCGATGGCCCCGCACAGGGTGGCGCGGCCGTGCACGTTCAGGGCGGAGATGGCGGCCTCCAGGTGGTCCCCGCCGACGTTGTCGAAGTAGACGTCGATGCCCTCGGGCGCGGCGGCGCGCAGCTGCTCGGCGACGGGGCCGTTCTTGTAGTTGAAGGCGGCGTCGAAGCCGTACTTCTGCGTGAGCAGCGTCACCTTCTCGTCCGAGCCGGCGGAGCCGATCACCCGGGAGGCGCCCTTGATCTTCGCGAACTGGCCGACGAGGCCGCCGACGGCACCCGCCGCGCCCGAGACGAAGACGGCGTCGCCCTCCTTGAAGGAGGCCACCTCGAAGAGGCCGGCGTAGGCGGTCAGGCCCGGCATGCCGAGGACGCCGAGGTAGGCGGAGAGCGGAGCGAGGGCGGCGTCGACCTTGACGGCCTGCTTCGCGTCGAGGTCGGCGTACTCGCGCCAGCCCAGGCCGTGCAGGACGTGGTCGCCCACCGCGAAGCCCTCGGCGGCGGAGGCGACGACCTCGCCGACCGCGCCGCCCTCCATCGGCTCGTCGAGCCGGAAGGGCGGGATGTAGGACTTGGTGTCGTTCATCCGGCCGCGCATGTACGGGTCCACGGACATGTGGAGGTTGCGGACCAGGATCCGGCCGGGGGCGGGCTCGGCGGAGACGGGCGCCTCGCGCAGGGCGAAGTCCTCGGCGACCGGCCACCCCTGCGGACGGCGGACGAGGTGCCACTCGCGGCTGACGGCGGGGATCTGAGACATGCGGAACTCCTGGGGGAAGCGGTGCTGGCGCGAAGGAATACTTCACAACGTGAAACAACCATGCTCCTGGATATTTCATGTTGTCAAGTAAATGGGTACGCTGGAGTCATGCCCAGTCGTCGCGCAGACCCAGTGACCGTCGAGGTCGTCGAGCTCATCGGCGATGTCGTGGCCCGCTACCACACGGAATACGAGGACGCGGCCGCCAGCCACCAGCTCACCGGCGCCCAGGCCAGGGTGCTGACGCTGCTGTCCCTGGAGCCGCTCCCCATGCGCCGCATCGCGCAGAAGCTGCGCTGCGAGCCCTCGAACGTGACCGGCATCGTCGACCGGCTGGAGACCCGCGGCCTGGTCGAACGCCGCCCGGACCCGGCCGACCGCCGGGTGAAGCTGGCCGCCCCCACCGATGAGGGGCTCCAGACCGCGGAGCGGCTGCGCGAGTCCCTGGACTTCGCGCGCGAACCGCTCGCCGGGCTCTCCGCCGAGGAGCGCACGGCCCTGCGGGACCTGCTCAGGCGGATGCTGGCCTGAGCGGCCCCGGATCACCGATCCCGGAGCACCGCTCAGGAGCAGCCGAAGATCCAGAACACGCAGCTCTTGGTCGGCGCCGGCGTGGGCGTCGGCGCGGGCTTCGTCGCCGACGGCTTCGGGGGCTTCCCGGGCTTCGCCGTGCCGGTGGGACCGGGCCCGGGCCGGCCCGACGTCGACGGCCGTACGGACGCCCCGCCGCCGGGAGCACCCTGCGACGGCCCCGCCGTCCCGGTGGCGGAGGCGCTCGCTCCCGCCGAAGGCTGCGCGGACCCGCTCGGTCCACCGCCGGCCCCGGCCGACTTCGCCACCCCCGCGGCGGCCTTCGCCGAAGGCAGGGCCGACGGCGCGGCGGGCCCGCCCCCCAGGCTGGGCAGCGGATCCGGATCCTTCGGGCCGTCGTCCGTCAGCACCACCTCGGCGGCCCGGTCGACGCCCTCGTCGCCCGTCACGATCCGGGCCACCGCCATGGAGCCCCCGGTCGCCAGCAGCAGCCCGAGGCCGACCGTCAGCACGGTCCGGCGGCGCCTGCGCTGGGTGACGGCCTTGCGGCGGGTGCCCGCGCGCCCCTCGTGCGGCGTCGAGAGCACCACGAGGGAGTCGGCGAACACCTCCGCCAGGGCGGGCTGCGGGGCCGGCGGCACCGCGGGGCCGGGCTGCGGGGCGACCGTCAGGTACTCGGCCGGAGTTCCGCACCCGGCGCAGGCGAGCGCGCCATTGAGGTGTCTGTGGCAGGCGGGGCAGTAGTTCATGGCGCCCGCAGGCTATGCCGCTCTCGGCAACAACGGCATTCCGGGAACGTAAGGATCCTGTGTGGAATCGTTGCCTCCATGACCGCGACCCCGCACTCCTTCGGTCCCACCGCCTTCCAGCTGGTGCTGCTGCGGCGGATGGCGGACTTCCAGCCGGACCTGGCCGAGGAGGCCCGGCTGCGCCTCGGTGCCACGCTCGCCGAACAGCGGGAGGCCAACCGGCGCTGGCAGGCGATGGTCCGGTCGCCGCGCTCCCGCGGGGCCCTGGCCCGCTACCGGTCGGTGCTGGGACCGCCGGAGTCCGCCGAGCGGCGCCGGATCGGGGATCTGGAGTGCGAGGCGCTGCTGTGGCCGGTGCCGCTCTGGCCTCGGCTGCGCTTCGAGGTGCTGGCCGCCCCGGACGGGGCGGTCTGGAACGAGTGGCTGGTCCGTGCCCCGGGTGCACCGGGCCCCGCCCTCAGGGCTGCCGAGGACCTGCGGCCCTGGTCGGCGACGGTGGACGAGGTGGCACGGGCCTTCCCCCCGGCCCGGCCGATGGAGGGCACCGCGCCGACCCGCTGGCGCCTGGCGTTCACCGCGTCCGGGCGGCCGCTGGTCGCGGAGTTCACGTACGGCCTGCTCCAGCGGGTGCAGCCCGGGGACGCGGCACGGCCCGAAGGACCGGCCGCCTGACCGGACCGGACCGGCCGCAGGGCCGCGGGAGCTAGGAGCGGAGGAAGGCCCGGACGCCGGCCGAGGTGGCCTCGTCGCCGAGCAGGTCGTTGTGCTTCAGGCAGCCGACCGGCGTGTTGAGGGCCCCGGCGAGCGGGACGCTGTCGTCCGGGTTGACCACCTCGTCGCACGCCGACCAGAACGTCGCGTACTTCACCGCGCCCGGGGTCTCGTCCCCCGAGGCCAGGTTCTTCACCACGTACGACCCGGGGGTCATGTCCCGGCACGCCTGGTCCCACAGGGCGCACGCCCAGGCGGTGGAGGTGCCGTGGTTGGGGCCGGCCAGGGAGACCCAGTGGTCCACGGCCGCGGCTCCGCCGCCGAACTTGACGTACCAGCGGCTGACGAGCGATCCGAAGGAGTGGCCGACGATGTCCACCCGGGCGGCGCCGGTCTGCCGGCGGACCTGGTCGACGTAGGCGGCGAGCCGTCCGGAGAGCACCTCGTTGACCGACTGGTGGGTGTCGTAACCCCAGGAGAAGAGCTCCGAGTCCGCGTACCCGTCGGCGCGCAGGTCCTCGCGCAGGGCGCCCCAGATACCGGGGTCGGCGTTGTAGCCGTGGACGAAGACCACCGGAACGCGCGGTGCGGCGCGGACGGCCGGGGCGTCCTGCGCGTGGGCCGGGGCGGGCGCGAGGAGGGCGAGACAGAGGGCCGGGAGGGCCAGGATCGCCTGGCGGGTCGTCAGCATCGGGTCCCCTTTACCTTGTTACGCGTCGGTAGCGCGGGCGGTGCGCGCATGGTGGTGCCTGTCGGTACAGAAATCCACCCCCGTGCAGCACCCCGGGACGCATGCGCCCCACCCCACCCGGAGCATTTCAACGGGCGGGTTGACCCATTTACCCGAGAAGATATGAATTGCGACCGGCGATCGTCGGTCTTCTTGCGTCAGCGCACTCGGGAGGATCTGCCGTGACCGTCAGTCTTGAGCAGCTGCGCCGCTGCCACGTCGCCGTCGACCTGGGGGCCGCCAGGACCCGCGTCTACGTCAAGGGAGCCGGACTGGTCGTCGACGAGCCCAGCGTCGCCGCGGTGAACACGAGGACCGGCGCACTCATCGCCGTCGGCTCCTTCGCCGAGCGGATGACGGGCCGCACGCCCGACTACATCCGGGTCGTACGGCCCGTCTCCGGTGGCACCGTCGTCGACATCGAGATGGCCCAGCGGATGCTGCGTCACCTCCTCGGCGAGAAGCTGCGGCGCGCCCTGCGCCGCAAGCCACGGCTGCGGGCCGCCGCCTGCACCCCGCACGACGCCGATCCGCTCGCCCAGCGGGCGACCGTCGAGACCCTCGTCGGACTCGGCGCCCGCCGCGTCGAGCTGGTCGACACCCTGATCGCGGCGGCCGTCGGCTGCGGCCTGCCCGTGGAGCAGCCGACCGCGACGATGATCATGGTGTGCGGGGCGGCGGCCACCCAGGTGGCGGTCCTCTCCCTCGGCTCGATCGTCACCGCCGAGCGGATCCCCGTCGGCGGCGAGGCCATCGACCACGCCGTGGTCCAGCACCTGCGGCACGCGCACGCGCTGATGCTGCCGAGCCAGGCGGTGCGCCCCCTGCAACTGGCCCTGCACGGCAACGGCATCACCGCCGAGGGCCCGGCCTCCACCCTCATCCACGGCCGCGACGTGGCCACCGGACTCGCCCGCTCCGTCCACGTGGACACCGCGGCCGTCCGGGACGCCATCCACACCCCCCTGACCGCCGTCCTGGACGGCATCGGCAAGATCCTCCGGGAGTGCCCGCCCGACCTGGTCGCGGACCTGACGGACCGGGGGATCATGATGGTGGGAGGCAGCGCCCTGCTGCCGGGCCTGGACCAGATGCTGCGGGACGCGACCGGAATGCCCGTGGCCATCGCGGAACGGCCCGACGTGTGCGCCGTGATGGGTCTCGGCGCGATGCTCGAAGGAAAGATCGCCCCCATGGTCCTCAACCCGCTGTCCGAATGACGCCGGACACACACGATCCGGAACCCCGCCCGGCCGCGGCGCCAACACCGGCGCAGGAGGCGACACCGGCACCGGACGAGCCGTCCAGCCTGCCCGTGCTCCTGGAGGCGGTCCTCAACGTCGGCTCCGAGCAGGAGCTGCGGACCACCCTCCAGCACATCGTGGAGTCCGCCGCCGAACTGTGCGCGGCACGGTACGGCGCGCTCGGGGTCGTCGACCCCGAGCGCGTCCGGCCGACCCGGCTGTTCACCGCCGGGATGAGCGAGGCCGAACGGGCCGCCGTAGCCCGCCTGCCCGACGGGCGCGCCGGTGTGCTCGGCGCGCTCGTCGACGACCCGCGACCGCTGATGCTGGACGACCTGACGAAGGACCCCCGCTCGGCCGGCTTCCCGCCCGGCCACCCGCCCATGCGCAGCTTCCTCGGCGTACCCATCCGGGTGCACACCGAGGTGTTCGGCAACCTCTACCTCACCGAGAAGGCCGGCGGCGGCCCCTTCACCGAGGAGGACCTCGCGCTGGTCCGGGTCCTGGCCTCACAGGCGGGCATAGCGATCGGCAACGCCCGCCTCTACGAGACCGCCCGCCGCCGGGAGCGCTGGATCGAGGGCGCCGCGGCCGTGACCACCACCCTGCTGGCGGGGCGCCCGGCGGCCGACGCCCTGATGTGCGTGGCCGAACGCGCCCGGCTGCTCGCGGACGCCGCGGCCGGGGTGGTGCTCCAGCCCACTCCGGAGGGCGGCATGGAGATCGTCGCCGCCTCCACGCACGGGGATCCCGGCGACCTGGTCGGCACGGCCATCGCCCCCGGATCGGCGGTGCTGGAGCAGCTCCTGGGCGGGGAGCCGGTCTTCATCGAGGACTCCGCGACCGATCCCCGGATGACCACCCACGTACGGGAACGCTTCGGCCCCAGCATGATGCTGCCGCTCCAGAGCGGCGGCCAGCTGATCGGCACCCTCGCCCTGCCGCGGGCCCGGGGCGGGCCGGCGTACGACGCGGTGGACCGGCTGCTGGCCTCGCAGTTCGCCTCGCAGGCGGCGCTGGCCCTGGTCCTGGCCGACGCCCAGCACGACCGCGAACAGCTCGCGGTGTACGAGGACCGGGACCGGATCGCCCGCGACCTCCACGACCTCGTGGTGCAGCGGCTGTTCGCCACGGAGATGATGCTGGAGAGCACCCGGCGGCGCTCCTCGAACGCCCCGTCGGGGGACACGGTCGGAGAGGAACTGAGCCGGGCCGTGGACGAACTGGACTCCACCATCCAGGAGGTCCGCACGGCCATCTTCGCCCTCCAGCAGCCCCCGAGCGACGCCCCCGCGACCTTCCGGGGCCGGGTCCTGCGCGAGACCGGCGGGGCGGCGGTGCCCCTGGGCTTCCAGCCGTCGGTGCACTTCACGGGGGCGGTGGACGCGCTGGTCCCGGACCCGGTGGCGGGCGAGCTGCTCTCCGCCCTGCGCGGGGCCCTGGCCGCGGCCCACCGGCGCTCGGGGGTCACCTCCATCCAGGTCCGGGTGGACGCGACCCGGACCCGGGTCCGCCTGACGGTCACGGACGACGGCCGTACGGAGGCGGGCGCCCGGGGGACGACGCTGCGGTGGGAGTCGGCGCTCTAGGACCCTTCGCCGTCGGGGCGGCGCCTTGCCCGCAGCAGCCGCCGGCGCCGACGCCGGTCGGCGTCGTCGTCGTCCGGCGCGCCGCCCCGGAGCTGGCGCCAGTGCGTGCGGTACAGCACGAAGTAGAGGGCCACGAACAGGGCGCACACCTGCATGCCGATGCCGAGCGCGAGGAAGGCCTTCTCGCTCGACATGAGGGTGCTCATGAAGCCGAAGTTCATGCCGAAGAAGCCGGTCAGGAACGACAGCGGCAGGAAGATCACGGAGACGATGGCGAGTCGGTTGATCACGAGGTTCTGCCGGTCGGCGACCAGGGAGGCGTAGCTGTCGGCGGCCCGCCGGGTCTCGTCCCGCAGGGACTCGATCTCCAGCACCACCAGCCGCACGGTGCTCTCGTGCAGGCGGTGCAACGCCCGCCGCTCCTCGGGGATGTCGCGGTTCGCCAACCCCCGGCGCGCGAGGAACTCCTGCGCGACCGCGGCGTAGGGACGGAACGCGCGGTGCAGCTGGGCCGCACGCCGGCGCACCTGGGCCAGGCGGTGGACGTCCCGCGGCTCCCACTGCTCGAACATCGCCTCCTCGATGTCCTCGACCTCCAGCAGGGCCTGGGAGGCGGCCCGGCGGAACCCCTCCAGCACGTCGTGCAGGAAGAGGAACACCGTGGCCGCCGCGTCGGCGGGCCTGTCCTGCGGCAACCGTTCGACGAAGGTCTCGATCACCTCGACGGGCCCGTGGTGCACCGTGACGAGATGGCGCTCGCTGGCGAGCAGGTGGACGTGGACGATCCGGCTGCCGTCGACCACCGGCACGACGCACCCGACGATGTCCCCGCGGTACTCCACCCGCACGGGTTCGCGCGGTCTGCCGAGCCACTCCCAGACCTCGTCGTCCAGTCCGAGTCCGCGGAAGAGCGGCTCCTCCTCGGGCCCGGGCTCCCCGCCGGGTGCGGGCCCCTCCTCGGGCCCGGGCTCCTCGTCGGGCTCGGGCTCCTCGCCCAGGTCGATGTCCACGATCACGAAGTCGGAAGCCGCCAGCCGCTCCCGGGCCGCGGACAGGTCCGTGCGCGTGACGACGCCCTCCGGCATCGACACCACCGATACGTTCATCGCCCCTCACCGAGGATGACAGTGCGCCGCCGGGCAGGCGGGTACGACCCGGCTCCCCGCTTGCCGTCCCCCCGCTCCCCGGACGCGGGCGCGGGACTGCCCGGCCCCGGACGTCCGGCGTCCACCGGCACGCTACCGCCCGACCCGGGCGGGGCCGTGGTCCTGGCCGCCGGGTCGCGGACATCCGGGCGACATCACCCGGCCGGGTGCCTGGTGGCGGCCCGCAACGCGATCCGGGTACTGGACTGCGCCACCCCGGCCTCCCGCTTGAGCCGGCGCAGCAGCACGTCGAGCGCGGCGGGGTCCGCGGCCCGCGCCCGTACGAGGTAGTCGTACTCCCCCGTCACGTGCACCACCTCGGTGATCCCCGCGAGGGTGGCGACCCGCTGCTCGAACTCCTCGTTGGTCGTGTCCTGCCGCAGCACGAGGTCGATGAAGACCACGAGCCCGCCCCGGGTGTCGGCGGCCGGATCCACGATGACGGTGAACCCGCGGATCACCCCGTCCCGCCGCATCCGGCGCACCCGGTCGGCGGTGGCGTTGGCACTGAGCCCGACGCGGACGCCGAGGTCGCGGTACGAGATCCGCGCATCCTGCTGCAGGATGCCGAGGATTTCCCTGTCGAGGCGGTCCATACCGCGATTCTCGCAGCCGGAGCCGATACGGGCCGCCCACCGGGTGCCCCCGCACCCCACCCTCCCCTCCATGAGCGAACTCTTCTCCCCCGCGCTGTCGGGCGCGGTCGCGGGCCTGGGCGTGGCGATGCCGATGGGCGCGATGAGCGTGCTGCTGCTCCAGGAGGCGATGCGCCACCGCCGCACTGCGGTGGCCGCGGCGGCCGGCATCGCGGCGGTCGACCTGGGCTACGCGGCCCTGGCCACCGCGGTGGGACCGTGGGTGGCCTCCAGGGTCTCGCCCGTCGAGGCCTGGATCCGCCTCGTCGCGGCCGCGGTCCTCCTGTCCATCGCCGTCCACGCCCTCCACCGTTCCGCCCGTCCAGCCCCCGCCGCCCTTCCAGCCCCCGCCGCCCCATCGGCCCCGCCCCCACCGCACGAGGCCCGGGACCCGGGGGGCGTCGCCGGGGCAGGGGCCGGGGCCGTCAGGGCGTTCGGCCGGTACGTCGGTCTCACCGCCGTGAACCCCACCACCGCCCTCTACTTCGCCGCCCTCACCACCGCCCAGGCCTCCGCCCTCACCACCCACGCCACCGCCGGCGCCTTCCTCGTCGGCGTCGCCGCCGCCTCCCTCCTGTGGCAGCAGACCCTCGTCGCCCTCGGCGCCTTCGCCGGCCGCAGGATCTCCCCCGCCGCCCGCGCCTGGACCTTCCGCCTCGGATACGGCCTCGTCGCGGCCTACGCCCTGAAGATCGCCTTCCCCCTGCCCGACCTGACATGACCCCATAGGGTGAATCCGTGACGACGACCCGCCTCTCCGCCCGCGCCGCCATCGCCGCCCTCGCCGACCCCGGCACCTTCACCGAACTCCCCGTGCCCCCGAGGGAGTCCGCCGACGACGGCCCCCTCGGCTGGACCGGCTACGACGCCTCGCGCGCCCGCGCCACGGCCCGTACCGGCGAGCAGGAGTCCGTCGTCACCGGCACCGCCCGCGTCGGGGGCCGCGAAGCCGCTCTGATCGCCTTCGAGTTCGGCTTCCTCGGCGGATCGCTCGGCGAACGCACCGGGGACCGCCTCGAAGCCGCCTACGCCCACGCCCGCGCGCACCGCCTGCCCCTGGTGTCCCTGATCGCGACCGGCGGCTCCCGCATGCAGGAGGGCATGCTCGCGCTGACGCAACTCCAGCGCGTGGCCCGGCAGTGCGTGCTGACCCGCGCCGCCGGCCTCCCGCAGATCGCGGTGCTGCGCGACCCCACCACCGGCGGCGGCTGGGCCACCCTCGGTGCGGGGGCCGACGTGGTGCTCGCGCTGCCCGGGGCGCAGGTCGGCTTCGCCGGGTCCCGGGTGCGGCCGGCGGACGCCGATCCGGCGGCCTACACCGCCGAGGGGCAGTACGCCGCCGGGCACGTGGACGCCGTCGTGCCGCCCGGGGAGCTCCCGGCCGTCCTCGGGAACTGGCTGCGCGTACTGGCCGCGCCCCGCGCCACCGCGCCCGTCGAGCCCCCGGCCGCGCTGGCCGGCGTAGCGCCCCCGGAGACCGGCTGGGACGCCGTACGGCAGGCCCGGCACCCGGACCGCCCGCGCGCGCGGGCGTACCTGGAGGCGTACTTCGAGCTGCGCCTGCCCCTGCACGGGGACCGCTCCGGCGGCGCCGACCCCGGCGTGCTGTGCGGGATCGGGCTGCGCGGGGGCCGGGCCGTGGCGTACGCGGCCCAGTGCGGCACCGCCACCCGCCCGGCGGGCTACCGTACGGCGGCCCGCGTGATCCGCCTCGCGGACCGGCTGGGGATCCCGGTGCTCACCCTGGTGGACACCCCGGGAGCGGCCAACGACGCCGCCGCCGAACACGCGGGCGCCGGCCCCGCCATCGCCGACACCTTCGCGGCGCTCGCGGCGGCGACGGTCCCGGTGACCACCCTGCTCATCGGCGAGGGCGGCTCGGGCGGGGCGCTGGCCCTGGCCGCCCCGGGGAACACCTGGGTCACCCCCGACAGCTACTTCTCCGTCATCGCCCCGGAGCTGGCGGCGGCCATCCTCAAGCGCCCGTCCGCGGAGGCCCCCGCGACGGCGGACCAGCTCCGCATCCGCCCCCAGGACCTGGTCGCCCTGGGGGTGGCGCGGGGCGTGGTGGCCCCGGCGGCCGGCGTCTAGACGCGGCGCGGCAGCTTCACGTCCACCCGGTACAGCCGGGTGATCTGCTGCGGGAACTCGTTGTCGTCGCTGGCCAGCAGCAGCCGCACCCGCCCGGATCCGTCGATTCCGGTGGCGACCATGCCCTCGATGTTGTCGACGAGGGGGTGGTTCTGCGGCAGCTTCGACGGGGCGCCGAGCGTCGGGCAGTCGTTGAAGTCGCCGATCGGCGTCTTGCGGGCGGGCCGCAGGCCGTGGCCCTCGGTCAGCGTCTGCGTCCGCGAGGTGTCGTCGGCGCCCAGCGGATCGGCCACGTACAGCCGCGCGGTGATGGCGAACTGCTGCGTGAAGCCCCGCTCCAGCACGATCAGCCGTCCGTCCCCGGTCGGCGCGAGCTCGACGAGGCCGTGGCCCGCGTCGACGGGATACGCGTACTGGCGGCCCAGGACGAACTCCCCGTTCCCGCGCCGCTCCCAGGTCTGGATCCGCTGGAGGGTGCGCCCCCGGGCGTCCTTGCCGTCCCCGGCGAGCGGCCCCTCCAGGCCCGCGACCAGGGTGTGTCCGCCGGGCAGCAGGGTGAGGGACTCGAAGGTCTGGTTGACCGTGGCGCGTCCCTGCGGCGCGATCCGGAAGGCGGGCGGGACCGGGAGGACGGAGAGCACCCGGCCGGTGCGGTCGTAGCGGCGGATCGCGGGGGTGGTCTCGTCGGTGACCAGGTAGGTGCCGTCGCGGTCGACGACCACCCCCTCGGAGTCGGTGACCGCTCCCGCGCCGTCGGTGAGGGGGAGCCGGCGCGTGGCGCGGGCGGTGGGCGTGTCCCCGCGGGCCACGTCCAGCGTGTAGAGGGCCGACCGGTCGGACACGGCGGCGACCTTGCCGTCCCGGTCGAGGGAGAGACCGGAGATGCCGCCGACGAGCCTGCCGTCGAGGAGGGTCTTGTCGAGGGAGTCGGAGAACCCGCGGACCGTCATGTGGGGCGAGCAGGCCCGGTCGTCGGCGCGGGGGGCCGCGAGGGCGTGGGGCGTGAGCGCCGCGGTGAGGGCGGCGGTGGCCACGGCGGTGGTGACGAGCGTGCGAAGGCGCATGGAGGCCTTCCTCCTGGTTCGGCCGGATCGCCCGCGTCGGCACGGGCGAGGGAGTACCGAACTGTCATATGTCTGATCGAAAGGAATCGGAAGGCCCGGCAACGACGCGGCAACGGACCCGCCAACTCCCCGTCACACCCGCGGCGTCGGCCCGGGCCCGCCCCGAACCCCGGCGTCGCCCCGGGCCCGCCCCGGCGTCGGCCCCGCCGCCCGCTCAGGGCTGCGGGGAGCGGGCGTCGTAGCGGGCGAAGGCGCGCCAGCGCGCGGCGAGCAGACCCAGAACCAGCACGCAGGCCAGGCCCCCGCCGGTGATGGCGACGGCCGGAGAGGTCAGGTCCGCGACGGTTCCGGCGAGGAAGTCCCCGAGCCGGGGCCCGCCCGCGACTACCACGATGAACACGCCCTGGAGCCGGCCCCGCATCCCGTCCGGGGTCGCGGTCTGCATCATCGTCGAGCGGAACACCATCGAGATGGTGTCGGCGCACCCGGCCAGCGCGAGGAAGAACAGCCCCAGCCACAGGTTGCGGGTCAGCCCGAACACGGCGATGGCCAGCCCCCACAGGGCGACGGACAGCAGGATCGCCAGCCCGTGCCGCTGGATCCGTCCCTGCCAGCCGGAGAACAGCCCGCCCAGCAGCGCGCCCACGGCGGGGGCGGCGACCAGCAGGCCGACGGTCTTGGCGTCGCCGCCGTACCAGAGGACGGCGATGGCCGGGAACAGCGCCTTCGGCTGCGCGAAGATCATCGCGGCCATGTCGGAGAAGAAGGTCATCCGGATGTTGGGCGTGGTCCCGAGGAAGCGCAGCCCGTCCATCACCGAGGCCCGCCCCTTGCGCCCCTCCGGCAGCATCGCGGGCAGCCGCCACATGGCGTACAGGGCGGCGACGAAGGTCACCACGTCGATCAGGTACGCCGCCTGGTAGCCCCACCAGCCGACGATCAGGCCGCCCAGCACCGGGCCGAGCATGGTGCCGGAGGTCATGGTGACGGAACCCAGCGCGTTCGCGGCGGGGAGCTGCTCGGGCGGCAGCAGCTTCGGGATCATGGCCGAGCGGGCCGGCCCGTTCAGCGCCCCGCAGACGGCCTGGAGGGCGACGACGGTGTACAGCAGCCAGACCCGGTGGTAGTCGAGCAGGGCCGCGGCGGCCAGGCCGGCGGACAGGACGGTGAGTCCGATCTGGCTGTGGAGGCCGAGCTTGCGCCGGTCCACGGTGTCGGCGATGGCCCCGCCGTAGAGGCCGAAGGCGACGAGCGGGACGAGCGAGAAGAGGCCGACCAGTCCGACCGAGAAGCTGGACCCGGTGATCTCGTAGACCTGGAGCGAGATGGCCAGGGCGGTCATCGCCTGACCCATCCAGGAGATGGTGCCGCCGACCCACAGCCGCCGGTAGTGGGCGGAGGTGCGCAGCGGAGTCAGGTCGGCGAATATGCGCCGTCGGGGGCGGGGCGGGGAGGCGGTACCGGTCACAGCGGATGATAACCACCGCCGTGTCGGGCGGCCCTGGAGCGCGGGTGGTCCTTCACACACCCGCAACGTCCTCCCCACCCGGATCCGCGGCCCCAGGGCGGGGCCGGCCTTGCCGCTAACCCGCCACTATCACCGGACATTTGACCGAATCGGCGTAGCCCTCCGGCCTCCCGTTCGGCTCATGATGAAAGTTCGTATGTCCAGGGAGGCGTAGTGATCGAACCTGGCAACAGCACCACGAGCACCAGTGACACCGACCGCACCGGCCTCACCGGCGCCACCGGCGCCCCGGGCTCCGCAGGCAGAAATCTGCGCGTCGCGAGCGGTGTCACCACCCCCCTCACCCTGGGGGTCGAGGAGGAGTTCCTGCTCGTCGACGCCCATACCCTGCGGGTGGTCCCCGCGGCACCGCTCGTCCTCGCCACCGCCGCCGGACTCCCCCAACAGGTGCACCCCGAGGGGACCCGGTACCAGGTGGAGCTCGCCACCCCGGTCGCCGACTCGGCGGCCGCCCTGCGCGCGGAGCTCGCCGGTCTGCGGCGCACCCTCGCCGCGGCGGCCCGCGCGCACGGCTGCCGGCTGCTGGCCGCCCCCTCACCCGTCATGGCAGTGGAGGGGCCACTGCACCTGACCGACGACGAGCCGCGCCAACGCGAGCAGCACCGCCGGTTCGGCGCCCTGACCGACACCCTGGTCAGCTGCGGACGCCACATCCACATCGGCACCCTCGACGTGGACACGGCGGTGGCCGTGTCCAACCGGGTCAGACCATGGCTGCCCACGCTGATCGCGCTGGCCGCCAACTCCCCCTTCTGGGGCGGCCGCGACACCGGCCACTCCAGCTGGCGGGCAATGGCCTGGTCGGGCTGGCCCTCCGCGGGCCCGCCCCCGCACTTCACGTCCACGGCCCACTTCCGGCGCTCGGTGCAGACCCTGCTCGGCTCGGGGGCGGCCCTGGACACGAAGATGGTCTATTGGGACCTGCGCCCGTCCGGGAACTGGCCCACGCTCGAAATCCGGGCACCCGACATGTCCCCCGACATCGACACGGCCGTCCTCCAGGCCGAACTGGGCCGCGCCCTGGTGGCGACGGCCCTGCGCGAGCTCGCGGAGCAGCGGCCCGATCCGCCCGTACGGGACGACGTACTGCGTCTCGCGCGCTGGCGGGCGGCGCACGACGGGCTGGAGGGCTTCGGCCTGGACCCGTACACCGGCGCCGAGCTCCCGGCGGCCGATCTCGCGGAGGCCCTGCTCGACCTGGTCGCCCCGGAACTGGCCGCGGCCGGTGACCTCGACCACGCGGCGAAGACCCTCGGCGGTCTGCTGCGCGACGGCTCGGGCGCGGCCCGCCAGCGCGCGGCGTTCGCGCGCCGGCACGACCTGACCGACGTACTGCGCCACCTGGTGGAGGAGACGGAGAACTTCTAGACGGCCTGGACCCCGGGCCGGGGGCACGCGGCCGCGGGTGTGCGGGACGGGCACCCGCGGCCTCGTCGCCCACGGGCCGGGGCCCCTCTCAGAGCCAGCCCCGCTGGGCGGCCCGGAGACCGGCCTCGAAGCGGCTCGTCGCGTCGAGGCGTTCCATCAGCCCCGACATCTGGCGGCGCACGGTGCGCAGGGAGACCCCGAGGCGCTTGCCGGCGGCCTCGTCGGTCATCCCGGAGGCCAGCAGCTTCAGCAGTTCCCGCTCGGCCGCGGTGATCCCGTCCTCCCCGGCCTGCTCACGTGCGGCGCCGAGGGGTACGGCCGTCCCCCAGGTCTGCTCGAAGAGGGTGACGAGCGAGGCGACGATGCCGGGGGCCGTGGTGCACAGCGCGCCGAGCCTGGAGTTCTCGGGGTCGATGGGGACCACGGCGGTGGCCCGGTCGAAGATCACCAGACGGGGCGGCAGGACCGGGCTGGTGCGCACCTGGCCACCCCGCTCGGTGGTCCACTGCGCGTAGGCGAGAGTGGCCGGATCGTTGCGGGCGCTGTCCTGGTAGACCACCCGCATGGCGACCTTCCGGTCGAGCGCGTCCTCGTCCAGGGGCCGCGAGGCGTCCAGGCTCGCCTGGGACTGCGCGCCGCCGGGCATGATCGCCATGCATTCCCGGACGAGTCCCTTGGCGAGCACTTCCAGCCGGGACTGGATGGCGTCGAGCCCGACGAGCCGCTCGGCGCCGTCGGTCTCCGTGTTCGGCCGCAGGGTCGCGAACTCGGCGACGGCGCGGGCCGCGGCCGCCTTGCTGAGCGCCAGCTCCTGCTGGCGGCGGATCAGGTCTTCCTCCTGGCGGCGCAGGATCTGCTCCAGCCCCGCCTCGGGGCTGACGGCCCGCAGTCCGCCGGCGTTCTCCCGCGAGGGAGTGAGCAGGTCGAGGTCGACGAGCCGGTCGAGCCCGTCGCGCACCTGTTCCTCCGTCAGCCCGAGCCGGGCGCCGAGTTCGGCCACTCCCCCGGTCGGATCCGCGAGCATCTCGCGGTAGACGCGCTCCACGTGCGAGTCCAGTCCCAGCGCTTCGAGCATGCTTCAGCCCCCCGGCATGAATCCCCTGTGGACGGGCTACGGCCCGCCGATCTCATGATCCTAAAGGTGGCTTGATCAAACCTACGGACGGCACCAAGGTGACAGGGCACTTTGGTGCCACCCGCTTCCCCTTCTGCACTCCCCCGACGGCCAGCAGGATGGTGTTCACCGGGACGGCGGGGCACGGAGCCCCACCCCAGGCCAGGGCCGAAAGGCCGGACCGGAGCAGCGCGCCCCGTCTCGTCCGCTCGTGTTTCCAGGGGGATTCCATGTCTCGCACCGCTCGCCTGATCGCTGCCGCCGGCCTCACCACCGTGTTCTCCTTCACCGCCCTCGCGGTCGCGGCCACCACCGCCCCCCAGGTGATCGGCTGGGACTCGGTCCGCGCCGCCGCTCCGGCGGTCATCGGCTGGGACTCGGCGCCCGCCGACAAGGCCGTCATCGGGTGGGACTCGGCGCCCGCCGACAAGGCCGTCATCGGGTGGGACTCGGTCCGCGCCGCGGGCCCGGCCGCCCCCCAGGTCATCGGCTGGGACTCGGCACCCGCGGACAAGGCCGTCATCGGCTGGGACTGACCCCCGCGGCCCCGGGCCACCCCCGACACACACGAAAGGCGGCCCCAAGGGGCCGCCTTATCGTTTCTGCATGCCGTGTGTGCAGAGGTGGGGCGGGTGGGACTCGAACCCACGGCCGACGGATTATGAGTCCGCTGCTCTAACCGGCTGAGCTACCGCCCCTTTACGGCGTGGCGCGTACATGTGTGCGCGCCGTCTGCCGCAGCATAGCCGCTCATACGATCTCCTGCTTCGGATGCCTCGCATGATCGGCTTCGCCTGCCCAGGGAGACCGCGCCGAGTGCTGCCCGGTTCCCCGTTCAGGGCAAAAAGAAAGAGGACCCACCCGGGGTCCTCTTCTCTCCTGCTCCCCCGACTGGACTCGAACCAGTAACCTGCCGGTTAACAGCCGGCTGCTCTGCCAATTGAGCTACAGGGGACCGCGCTCCCCCGACTGGACTCGAACCAGTAACCTGCCGGTTAACAGCCGGCTGCTCTGCCAATTGAGCTACAGGGGATTGCTGCGGTGCATCGAACAGCCCACCTCCGGCCTTGCCGGGGGGCGAGTGCCCGTTGCGAGTCATAGATTAGCGCAAGCAGGGGGGTGCTCCGCCAATCGGTATCGACGGCCGGCCGGGCACCACACGACGAAGGGTGACAGGCATGCGGTACAAGGTCACGTTCGTGGTCGGACTGGCCCTCGGGTACGTGCTCGGGACCCGGGCCGGACGGGAGCGGTACGAGCAGATGAAGAAGTCGGTCCGGGGGTTCGTGCAGAACCCGGCGGTCCGCAACGCCGCCGAGACGGCCGGCCACAGCGGGCGCGCCTTCGCGGGCAAGGCGTTCACCGTCGTGGGCGACAAGGTGGGCGGCGCCGTGCCGGAGTCCCTCTCCGTGCGGGTCCGCGTCCTGCGCGGCCGGGGCGGCGCCGGCTCCGAGGACGAGTGGGGCACCAGCAACACCTGAGGGCCGTCCCGGACGCGTCGAGTCCGGCCCGGCGTGCGGCAGAATTCTCCGCATGGGGATAGTCGCCGGGCTGGACAGCTCTTCCACCTTCACTCGCATCGTGGTCTGTGACACCGACACGGGCGCCGTGCTGCGCCAGGGCTACGCGCCCCATCCGCAGCCCGCCGGTGAGACGGTCCCCCACGAAACCGACCCGCAGGCCTGGCTGCTCTCCCTCGGCGAAGCCGCCGGCGGCGGACTGCTGGAGGGCGTCCAGGCCATAGGGGTCTCCGCGCAGCAGCACGGCGTCCTGCCGCTGGACGCGCAGGGCGCGCTCGTCCGGCCCGCCCTGGTCGGCAACGACAAGCGCGGCCAGGTCGCCGCCGCCGACCTCGTCGAGGCGCTGGGCGGCCGGCAGGCCTGGGTCTCGGCCGTCGGCTCCGTCCCGCACTCCGCCCAGCCGATCACGAAGCTCGCCTGGCTGGCCCGTACCGAGCCGGAGGCCGCACGCCGGGTGGCGGTGGTGATGTCCCCGCACGACTGGCTCGTCTGGCAGCTGCTCGGCCGCCCCGCCCGCCGCACCACCGACCGGGCCGGGGCGTCCGGGACCGGGTACTGGTCGGCGGCCACCGGTTCCTACCGTCCCGACCTGGTCGAGCTCGCGCTCGGGCACCAGGCGCTGCTGCCCGAGGTGCTCGGACCCGCCGACGCCGCCGGGACGACCCCCGAGGGACTGCTGATATCGGCCGGGACCGGGGAGACCACGGCCGCCGCACTCGGCCTGGGCCTCGGGCCCGGTGACGCGGTGGTCTCGCTGGGCGCGTCGGGCTCGGTGATGGCGGTCCACCACGAGGCGCTGATGGAGCCGAGCGGGCTGATCACCTCCCTGGCCGACGCGGGTGGCATGCACCTGCCGGTGGTGAACACCTCGAACGCGGTGCGGGCCCTGCGCGGCACCGCCGAGATGCTGGGCACCGACCTGGAGGGCCTCAGCGCGCTCGCGCTCAAGTCGACCCCCGGTGCACACGGACTCGTGCTCCTGCCGTACCTGGAGGGGGAGCGCACCCCCAACCTCCCGCACAGCACGGGCACCCTGTCGGGGCTGCGCCGGGACTCGATGAAGCCCGAACACCTCGCGCGGGCGGCCTTCGAGGGCATGCTCTGCGGGCTGGTGGACGCCCTCGACGTGCTGCGCCACCGGGGGGTGCCGATCCGGCGGGTGTTCCTGCTGGGCGCGGCGGCCGAACTGCCCGCCGTACAGGCCGCGGCCCCGGGGCTGTTCGGCACGCAGGTCGTCGTCCCCGCGCCCGCGGACTACGCGGCGCTCGGCGCCGCACGTCAGGCGGCCTGGGCGCTCGGGGTGCGACAGGGCACGCTGGCCCCGCACACCCCGCCGGTCTGGCCGCCCGCGGCGGCGCAGGTCTTCGAGCCGGGCGAGGAGCTCGCGGCCTGGCAGGCGGTGCGCCAGCAGTACGCGACGACGCGCGAGCAGCTCCACCCGGGCGCCTTCCAGGGCTAGCCGCGGGCCGGGCACGGGCCGGACGAGCGCCGGACGCACGCCGGACGAGCGCCTCGGCCGCGCCGTCGGCCCCGCGCCGGGTCCCTTCCCCGGACCCGGCGCGGCGTAGGTCGCGGGGTGCGCGGTGGCCTACTCCTTTTGACCGGGCTTTGCGAAAACGGGTGGGGATCACCCCTTCGGTTGACACAAGATGGACCGAACCCCCTCGATCATGCCGACCGGAGCCTGCGCGTGCTCATACGACTTTTGCGGACCTACCTGGGCCCGTACCGGAAACCGATCACCGTACTGGTGCTGCTGCAACTGCTGCAGACCAGCGCGAGCCTCTACCTGCCCACCCTCAACGCGGACATCATCGACAGAGGTGTCGTCAACGGCGACACCGGTTACATCCTGCGCTCCGGCGCCCTGATGCTCGGCGTCTCCCTCGTCCAGCTCGTGTGCAACATCGGCGCCGTCTACTACGGCGCCCGCACCGCGGCCGCCCTCGGCCGGGACGTCCGCGCCGCCGTCTTCGACCGGGTGCAGAGCTTCTCCGCCCGCGAACTGGGCCAGTTCGGCGCACCCTCGCTGATCACCCGGACGACGAACGACGTCCAGCAGGTCCAGATGCTGGCGCTGATGACCTTCACGCTGATGGTCTCGGCGCCGATCATGTGCATCGGCGGCATCGCCATGGCGCTCTCCCTCGACGTGAAGCTGTCGGGCGTGCTCCTCGCGGTGGTGCCCGTGCTCGGTCTCGCGGTCGGTGCGATCGTCCTCAAGACCCGTCCGCTGTTCCGCCAGATGCAGGACCGCCTCGACACCGTGAACCGGGTGCTGCGCGAGCAGATCACCGGCAACCGCGTGATCCGCGCGTTCGTCCGCGACGGCTACGAGGAGGAGCGGTTCCGCACCGCGAACTCCGACCTGACCGGCGTCTCGCTCGCCTCGGGCAAGCTGCTGGCGCTGATGTTCCCGACCGTCATCGTCGTCGTGAACATCTCCAGCGTGGCCGTCATCTGGTTCGGCGCGATGCGCGTGGACGGCAACGGCATGGAGATCGGCCAGCTGACGGCCTTCCTGGCCTACCTGATGCAGATCGTCATGTCCGTGATGATGGCCACCTTCATGTTCATGATGGTGCCGCGTGCCGAGGTCTGCGCCGAGCGCATCCAGGAGGTCCTGGACACCGAGTCCAGCGTGGTCCCGCCGGCCGAGCCGGTCCGCAAGCTCCTGCGGCGCGGGCAGCTGGAGCTGCGCGGCGCCGACTTCCGCTACCCGGGCGCCGAGGCGCCGGTGCTGCGCGGGGTGGACCTGGTGGCCCGCCCCGGCGAGACCACGGCGGTGATCGGCTCCACCGGCAGCGGCAAGTCCACGCTGCTCGGCCTGGTCCCCCGGCTCTTCGACGCGACCGGCGGCGACGTGCTGGTCGACGGGGAGGACGTGCGCCGGCTCGACCCGGAGCTGCTGGCCAAGACGGTCGGCATGGTCCCGCAGAAGCCGTACCTGTTCTCCGGAACGGTCGCCTCCAACCTCCGCTACGGGCGCCCGGACGCCAGCGACGAGGAGCTGTGGCACGCCCTGGAGGTGGCCCAGGCCAGGGAGTTCGTCTCCGAGCTGCAGGGCGGGCTCGACGCGCCCATCACCCAGGGCGGAACGAACGTCTCCGGCGGCCAGCGCCAGCGCCTGGCGATCGCCCGCACCCTGGTGCAACGGCCCGAGATCTACCTCTTCGACGACTCCTTCTCCGCCCTGGACTACGCGACGGACGCGGCGCTGCGCTCGGCGCTCGCCCGCGAGACCGAGGAGGCGACGGTGGTCATCGTGGCGCAGCGGGTCTCCACGATCCGCGACGCCGACCGGATCATCGTCCTCGACGAGGGCCAGGTGGTCGGCGAGGGCCGCCACCACGAGCTGATGGCCGGCAATGAGACCTACCGGGAGATCGTGCTCTCCCAGCTGACGGAGGCGGAGGCCGCATGAGCGGGCCCGGAGGACGGATGATGATGGGCCCGGCCCAGAGGTCCATGGACTTCAAGGGGTCGGGCAAGCGGCTGCTGCGGCAGCTGGCGCAGGACCGGGCCAAGCTCTGGGGCATGGTCGCGGCCGTGTTCGCGAGCGTGGCCTGCGCGGTGGTCGGACCGAAGATCCTCGGCGAGGCCACCGACCTGGTGTTCGCCGGGATCGTCGGCCGGCAGATGCCGGCCGGCATATCCAAGGAGCAGGCCCTGGAGGGTCTGCGCGCCAGGGGTCAGGGCGGGATGGCGGACATGCTGTCCGGCACCGACTTCACCCCGGGCGAGGGCATCGACTTCGGTGCCGTCGGGGTCGTGGCGATCTGGGCGCTGGTGGTGTTCACGCTGGCGGGGCTGCTCATGCTGGTCGCGACGCGGCTGTCGAACCACGTCATGAACGGCACCGTGTACCGGATGCGCGAGGAGCTCCAGGCGAAGCTGTCGCGGCTGCCGCTGTCGTACTTCGACCAGCAGCAGCGCGGCGAGGTGCTCAGCCGGGCGACGAACGACATCGACAACGTCGGGCAGACCCTGCAGCAGACGATGGGTCAGCTGCTGAACTCGCTGCTGACGATCGTCGGCGTGCTGACGATGATGTTCTGGATCTCGCCGCTGCTGGCGCTGGTCGCGCTGCTGACCGTACCGGTCTCGATCTTCGTCGCGGCGAAGATCGGCAAGAAGTCGCAGCCGCAGTTCGTGGCGCAGTGGAAGAGCACCGGCGCGCTGAACGCCCACATCGAGGAGATGTACTCCGGCCACACGCTGGTGAAGGTCTTCGGGCGGCAGAAGGAGTCGGCGGCGGTCTTCGCCGAGCAGAACGAGGAGCTCTACCGGGCCTCCTTCAAGGCGCAGCTGGTCAGCGGCATCATGCAGCCGGTGATGTTCTTCATCTCGAACATCAACTACGTGCTGATAGCCGTGGTCGGCGGTCTGCGGGTGGCTTCGGGCACCCTGTCGATCGGTGACGTGCAGGCCTTCATCCAGTACTCGCGCCAGTTCTCGATGCCGCTGACGCAGGTGGCCTCGATGGCGAACCTGGTGCAGTCGGGCGTCGCTTCGGCGGAGCGGGTGTACGAGCTGCTGGACGCGCAGGAGCAGGAGCCCGACGTGGAGGTTCCGGAGCGTCCGGAGCAGCTGCGCGGCCGGGTCACCCTCGACAAGGTGGCCTTCCGCTACGAGCCCGACAAGCCGCTCATCGAGAACCTCTCGCTCAGCGTGGAGCCGGGCCAGACGGTCGCGATCGTCGGTCCGACGGGCGCCGGCAAGACCACGCTGGTCAATCTGCTGATGCGGTTCTACGAGGTCACCGGCGGCGAGATCGCCCTCGACGGGGTGGACATCGCGAAGATGACCCGCGAGGAACTGCGGTCCGGGATCGGCATGGTGCTCCAGGACACCTGGCTGTTCGGCGGCACCATCGCGGAAAACATCGCCTACGGCGCCTCGCGCGAGGTCACCCGTGCGGAGATCGAGGAGGCCGCGCGGGCGGCGCACGCCGACCGCTTCGTCCGTACCCTGCCGGACGGCTACGACACCGTGCTGGACGACGAGGGCGCGGGCGTCAGCGCGGGCGAGAAGCAGCTGATCACGATCGCGCGGGCGTTCCTGTCGGACCCGGTGATCCTGGTGCTCGACGAGGCGACGAGCTCGGTGGACACCCGTACCGAGGTGCTGATCCAGAAGGCGATGGCGCGCCTGGCGCACGGCCGTACGTCCTTCGTGATCGCGCACCGGCTGTCCACGATCCGCGACGCGGACGTGATCCTGGTGATGGAGAACGGCTCGATCGTGGAGCAGGGCACGCACGAGGAACTGCTCGCCTCGGACGGCGCGTACGCGCGCCTGTACGCGGCGCAGTTCGCGCAGGCGGTCGCCGAGGTCGACTAGCCGCGGCACGGCACAAGGGGGCGCCCCTCGGGGCGCCCCCTTTCGCGCGTCCGGGCGGGCCGGTCAGTCCAGGTAGCCGCGCAGCTGGTCGGCGAAGGCGTGGTCGCGCAGTTTGTTGAGGGTCTTGGACTCGATCTGGCGGATCCGCTCGCGGGTCACGCCGAAGATCCGGCCGATCTCCTCCAGGGTGCGCGGCCGCCCGTCGGCGAGCCCGTAGCGGAGCTGGACCACCTTGCGCTCGCGCTCCCCGAGGGTCGACAGCACGGCTTCCAGGTGCTCGCGCAACAGGAAGAACGCGGCGGACTCCACGGGGGAGGCCGCGTCGCCGTCCTCGATGAGGTCGCCGAGGGCCACGTCGTCCTCCTCGCCGACCGGCGCGTGCAGGGAGACCGGCTCCTGCGCGAGGCGGAGCACCTCCAGCACCCGCTCGGGGGTCAGCTCCAGGTGGACGGCGACCTCTTCGGCGGTGGGTTCGTAGCCGCGCTCCTGGAGCATGCGGCGCTGGACGCGCACGACGCGGTTGATCAGCTCGACGACGTGGACGGGCACGCGGATGGTGCGGGCCTGGTCGGCGAGGGCCCGTGACATCGCCTGCCGGATCCACCATGTGGCGTAGGTGGAGAACTTGTAGCCGCGGGCGTAGTCGAACTTCTCGACGGCCCGGATCAGTCCGAGGTTTCCCTCCTGGACCAGGTCGAGCATGGTGAGGCCGCGTCCGACGTAGCGCTTGGCGACGGAGACGACCAGGCGCAGGTTCGATTCGATCAGCCGGCGCTTGGCCATCCGGCCCATCACGACGAGCCTGTCGAGGTCCACGGCGAGCTGGGAGTCGAGGTCGGCGGCGCCGCCGAGCTTCTCCTCGGCGAAGAGGCCGGCTTCCACCCGCCGTGCGAGGTCGACCTCCTCCGCGGCGGTGAGCAGCGGGATCCTGCCGATCTCGCGCAGGTACTGCCGGAAGAGGTCCGCGGAGGGTCCGGCCCCGCCGCCCTCCGCGCCGCGGGCCCGCGGCGGGGGTGCGTGCTCGATCAGTTCCAGGACCTCGGGCCCCTCGTCGGCCGCTCCGTCCTCGGCCGCTCCGTCCTCGGCCGCCTCGGCCGCCGGATCCGCCGCTTCGTCCACGGCCTCGTCCACGGCCTCGTCCGCCCTTCGGGCCTCGGGAGCGGCGGCGGTCCGGGCCGTGCCGCTGGCTTCGGCGGTGTCGTCGACGGGCCGGCTCGCGTTCACGGTCAGGGTCTGGGTCTGCACGGGGGCGACCTCCAGGGCTGGCGAGGACTCAAGCACCGCACCTCAGTGTGGGGTACGACACATCGCCGCCACGAGGGGCGTGCGAGCACTTTCTGAGTCCGGTGCGTGACCGGATGGTTACCCCCCGCCGGGAACCCCGATGCGGATCGGACGCATGTCCGAGATGATCGACATCATGTCTTCGTACGGAACCTACGAAACCCACGTGACGGTCCTGTGTCCGGACGCGGCGGAGCTGGCCCGGCTCGAATCATGGGCCGGGGCACGGGAGTTGAAGGTCACGCACATCACGCCGGTACGGGGCCGGACCCGCTCCCGGTCGATGCTGACGCTGCCGGACCGCACGGGTCACGAGAGGCTGGTGCCGCAGCTGCGGGCGGCGGGCTTCGACCCGGTCCGGGTCAAGGTGGAGACGGTGCCCTGGAGCACGGAACCGGCGGGCCCGGGCGGGGGCTACCACGAGCACCACCTGCGGCTGCTGCTGCCGCCCGGGTACGACCACGGGGCACTGGAAGCGCTGGTGCTCCCGCACGGGGCCCGTCTGTCGTGGACGGCCTGCGGCGGCCGGCCGGGGTCCGGCGGCGCGGGCCCGGAGCAGGAGCGGTACGTGACCCAGCGGGTGCGCGGCAGCGCCTCGCGGGCGGCGGCGGCCTGCGACACGCTGATCGCGGAACTGGTGGCGGCCGGGTACGAGATCGGGTGCGAGCTGCGTGAACTCGTGCTGTACGACAGCGCCCTGCCGCCGGCCGCCCCGACGGACGGGCGGGAACCGGGCGACGGGGGGCGGGCCGGGGAGGGGCGGGCCGGGGAGGGGCTTTAGGCCATCCAGAAGAAGACGGCCGTCATCCGCTTGTCCTCCAGGGTCGTGCCCCAGTAACCGGTCGCGCTGTGGATCAGGTTGGCGGAGTAGAGCAGGAGCCGGTTGTAGCGGTGCGGTACGCGGACGTCCTCGGTGAAGGAGTCCTCGGGGACGAAGCGGGTGCCCAGGGCGTCGACCAGGTTGTTGTGCGGGGCGAGGACCTGGTTGCCGCCGAGGACGCCGCCGGGAAGGCTCTGGCGGTAGAAGCTGGTGCCGCAGTCCTTCGGGGTGCCGGGGCTGAGGTAGAGCACGGCGGCGTAGCGGCACAGGGTGCGGGAGTCGGTGTGCGGGCGGGGCTCGCACTCGCCCTCGCCGACGACCTGGACGCAGTTGTGGTTGAAGGTGCCGGCGCCCTCCGGGTTCTCGGGCCAGATCCGCCGGGCGCCGGTCGCCTGGCGCACCAGCCTCTCCACGCGGGCCAGTTCGGGCGGCTCCAGGCCGGGCATGGCCCGCAGCCCCGGCCAGGGCTCGGGCTTGTGCGGGGCGCCCTGGACCCAGTCCTCCTTGGCCAGGCAACGGGCCCGGACGGCGTCCACGTCGGGCAGTACGTCGTCCAGGACCCAGTAGTCGCGGCCGCGGGTCGGCTTGCGGTACGGAAGCACCGGGAGGGCGCGGGAGACCGGAGGCTGCTGGGGGCGGAATACCATGGCGGGAACGGTAGTTCGGGGCTCTTGACCCCGCGCCAAAGCGTCGGCCAAGACTGCGGCAAGAGATGGTCTCGGCACGGTCGGACGGACCGGTCTCCCGGACACGGCGCGCCGGTGTCGGCGACGCGGGCCGGAGCCACCGCCCGTCCCCGGCGGGAGGTCACCGCGAGCGGGGTGCCGTCGCTCACCCCGAGGCGCAGCACCTCCAGGTCGCCGCGGACCCCGGGCAGCGGGGTGGGGCGCGGCGGCACAGCAGGGCGCGGCCCTCGGGCTGGTGGTGGTGCCGGTCTCCTCCGCCCACGTTGCCGCGCGCGTACGCCTACTCGTTGGCCAGCCCGCGGCGACGGCGTCGAGGGCCTCCTCCCAGGCGGCCGGGACGAGCCGCCCGGCGTGGGTGCGGACGAGCGGTTCGGTCGGGCGCACCCGGGAGGAGAGCACGGCGTGGGCGGTGCGGCCCCTGCCGTACTGCGTGCCCGGGTTGACGGGGAAGTAGGCCCGCTCCTCGACCGGAGCGCGCCGTACGGGCAGTGCGTGGCGGGAGCGGCGGAAGCGGCTTCCGGCGTGGGCATGCGGCCGGCCTGCGCCGGGGGTGTTACACGGGTCGCACGCCCGCATCAAGGACCGGGGTTCTCCCCCTCAGCACCGTCCGGCGGGGACGGCAGGCGGTACTCGGGCCGGTCCAGGACCTCGACGTACTCGATCCGGCCGTGGAGGACGTCAAGGATCAGCATGCCCCGGTCAGGGAGCAGGGGCACGTTGCGGAAGCCGGGGCCGTAGGGGGTGCCCTGCACGTGCGTGCCGGTGACGATGCTCTGGCAGAAGTCGTCCGCGCAGCCGCACGCCCCGACCACGCGGAGGTCGTGGGCGCAGATGGCGAGGTCCCGTTCGCCCTCCTCCTCCAGGAGACGGACGAGTTCGGCCGTCAGGGCGGGGAGGACTTCCCGTACGAGGGGTGCTTCCTGTTCCACGGGCCGGACGGTACCCCGGCGCCCCGGCGGGGGCACGCGCTTTCCCGCCGGGCGGCGCCGGGCCGCGGGGTCACTGGCCCGTCAGGTACTTCACCGTCAGGCCGGCCGTCCAGCCGCCGTCCACCGCCAGCTCGGCGCCCGTCACGTATCCGGCGGCGTCCGAGAGCAGGAAGGCGACGGCGGCGGCGATCTCCTCGGGGACACCGACCCGGCCCAGGGGGGCGCCGGGGTAGTTGCCCTCGCCGGCCTGGATGCCGACCGGGGCCGTCATCGGGGTCAGCGTCATGCCCGGGTGCACCGAGTTCACCCGGATCCCCGCCTCGGCGAGCTCGACCGCGCCGATCTTCGACAGGCCGCGCACACCCCACTTCGAGGCCCCGTACCCGGCGGTGAGCGCGAGTCCGGTGAGTCCGGCCGCGGAGGAGATGTTGACGATGGAGCCACCGCCGTTCGCCCGGAGCAGCGGGATCGCCGCCTTGATCCCGATGAACACGCCGACCAGGTTGATCTCGACGACCCGGCGGAAGTGCTCGACGCTCTCGTGCTCCAGGAACTGGCCCGTGGAGATGCCGGCGTTGTTGACGAGCCCGTCGATCCGGCCGAACTCGGCGACCGCGTGCTCCAGGGCCGCCCGCCAGTCGTCCTCGCTGGTCACGTCGTGCCGCAGGAAGCGGGCCGCGTCGCCGAGCTTCGCCGCGGTCTCGGCGCCCTCCGCCTCCAGCACGTCGGTGATCAGCACCCGGCCGCCGCCGTCCACGACGGCCTGCGCGGCCGCCGCGCCGAGCCCCCGGGCCCCACCGGTGATGACGACGACCTTGCCGCTCAGATCCACAACAGCCACGGTTCCACGCCCCTGCCAGACAGATAGGTATATGACTAATCGGCATACGCCGATCGTGGCGTCAGTCTGCCAGAGCGCCCAGGGCCCGCGACACCCCCTCCTCCTTGGGCCCGAGGAACGTCGGATCCGGCCGGAGGACCGCGTCCAGCGCCGCCTTGCCCGCGGCGAACACCTCGCGGGCCCCGCCGTAGTACCAGGTGGCGTCGTGCGCGTCGTCGACCCCGACCCCGTACGCGTCCACGCCCGCGGCCTGGCACAGGGCCACGGCCCGGTGTATGTGGAACCCCTGGCTGACCAGGACCGCCCGGTGCACCCCGAAGATCTCCCGGGCGCGCACGCAGGAGTCCCAGGTGTCGAAGCCGGCGTAGTCACTGACCACCCGCCCGTCGGGGACCCCGTGGGCGGTGAGGTAGGTCCGCATCGCATCGGGCTCGTCGTACTCGCGGCGACTGTTGTCCCCGGTGACCAGGACCACCTTGACCTTGCCGGTGCGGTACAGCTCCACGGCCACGTCGAGCCGGTTGGCCAGGTACGGGGTCGGGCGGCCGTTCCACAGCCCGGCCCCGAACACCACGGCGACCTCCGCCACGGGCGCCCGGGCGGTGGTCCGCAGCCGGTCGGCCGCGCTCACGTGGGTCCACGTCGAGGGCAGCAGCGCCAGCACGCACAGCCCCATCACGACCCGCACCGCCCGCCGCCTCGCCCGCACCGTCCGCGGCCATCCCGCCCGCGACCGCACCGTCCGCAGCCATCCCGCCCGCGACCCCCCGGACCCCGCACCGCGCTGCGGCCCGGCAACCGCCACCCCGTCCTTCACCACACCCGAATGCGCACCCGGCCCAGCCCCCGGCCCTGTCCCCGTCTCCGTCCCCGTCTCCGTGCTCGCGTTCCCGCCCGCGCCCATGCCGGCGCCCGCCTCCGCACCCGCGTCCACGCCCGCGCCCGCGTCCGCATCCACTGCCGCGTCCATGCCCGTGACCTGCTCCGGCTTCCCCATGACCGATCCCCCTCTCTCCACACCTCGTTCGCACGGATTGACGAACCGCCCCTCCCCGCCAGTTCCGCCCGCCCCCGCTTTCACCCGTACGAATGAGCGAGTGAGCGCGCCGAAACGACCCGTCACCCCGGCGCAACGCCCACGCAACCTCCGGCGCGCAGTATCGGTTCATGACGGAGCCGGTGCACCCTCCCGAAACCCTTCCCCTCCCCTTCGGCAGCGCGGCCGAGCTGCTGTCCCGGATCACCGACCAGCTCGGCAGCCAGCTCAGCGGACTGCGCCCGCCACGCGCCCGGCACCACGGAGCCCACCCATGCAGCCCACCCTCGTCGCCGTGGCCCACGGCAGCCGCGACCCGCGCGCCCCGCACACCGTCCTCGCCCTCCTCGAACGGGTCCGCGAGCTCCGCCCCCGCCTCGACGTCCGCCTCGGCCACATCGAGCTGAACCGGCCCCTGCTCGGCGACACCCTGCGCGCACTGTCCGGGGAGGCGGTGCTCGTGCCGCTGCTGCTCGGGCGCGGCACGCACGTCAAACGGGACCTCCCCGCCTCCGCCGCCCGGGCCGCCCACCTGTGGGTCCGCGTCGCCGCGCCGCTGGGGCCGCACCCGCTGCTCGTCGAGGCCCTGTTCGAGCGTCTCCTGGAGGCCGGCTGGAACCCGGGCCGGCCCGACGGCGCGGCCGTCGTGCTGGCCGCCGCCGGATCCCGCGACCCCGAATCCGCCGCCGACACCCGGCGCACCGCCGCCCAGCTGTCCGAGCGGCTCGGCGGGATACCCGTGGTGCCCGCCTACGCCTCCGCCAACACCTCCGCCACACCCGACGTCCGCGAGGTCGTCCGCGCGCTGACCGCCCGGGGCCACCACCGGATCGCGGTGGCCTCGTACTTCGCCGCCCCGGGCCGGTTCGCCTCCGCGAGCGCCGCCGCCGCGCCCGGTCCGGCGTCCGCCCCGCTCGGCGCCCATCCGGCGCTGGCCAGGCTGGTCCTCCAGCGCTACGACGAGGCCCTCGCCCGCGAGGCCGACCGGCGCGAACTGGCCACCGCATAAAGGCGGTGTTCGTTCGGATTGCTCGGAATGTCGGTGACTCCGGTTAACGTCTGAGCATGGAAGGCACCCCGCACGCCCCCGCCTACGAGTCCTACGAGTCCTACGACACGGCCGCCACCGAGCGCTGGGCCCCCGAGCCGGACAAGCGCCCCGGCCGCACCGCCTTCCAGCGCGACCGCGCGCGCGTGCTGCACTCGGCCGCCCTGCGCCGGCTCGCCGGGAAGACCCAGGTGGTCACCCCGGGAACCCGTTCCTACGAGTGGGACGCGAGCCCCCGTACCCGGCTGACCCACTCCCTGGAGTGCGCGCAGATCGGCCGGGAGCTCGGCGCCGCCCTGGGCTGTGACCCCGACCTCGTCGAGGCGGCCTGCCTCTCCCACGACATGGGCCACCCGCCCTTCGGGCACAACGGCGAGGAGGCGCTCAACGAGTTCGCCAAGGACTGCGGCGGCTTCGAGGGCAACGCCCAGTCGCTGCGCCTGCTGACCCGGCTGGAGCCCAAGCGGTTCGTGCCGGACCCTGCGGGCGGGCAACCCGTCAGCGTCGGCCTCAACCTCACCCGCGCCTGCCTGGACGCCGCCACCAAGTACCCCTGGGCCCGCGGGAACCACCCCACCGACCCCGGCTCGGTGAAGTTCGGCGCCTACGAGGACGACCTGCCGGTCTTCGAGTGGCTGCGCCGCGGCGCGCCCGCCGACCGCAAGTGCTTCGAGGCCCAGGTCATGGACTGGTCGGACGACGTCGCGTACTCGGTGCACGACTTCGAGGACGGCCTGCACGCCGGACACCTCGACCCCAACCTCCTGTTCGCCGAGCCCGAGCGGGACGCCATCTGGCAGGTGGCCATCGGCCGCTACGTCCCGGCCGACACCGAACCCGAGGAACTGCGCGAGGCGCTCGACCGTTTGATGGAGGAGGACTGGTGGCCACACGGCTACGACGGCTCGGCCGTGGCCCAGGCCCGGCTGAAGGACGCCACCAGCCAGCTGGTCGGCCGCTTCTGCCTGGCCGCAGAGGGCGCCACCCGTGAGGCGTACGGCTCCGGGCGCCTCAGCCGCTACGGCGCCGAGCTGGTGGTGCCGCGCGCGGCACGCAACGAATGCGCCGTCCTCAAGGCCGTCGCCGACCTGTACGTGATACAGCGCGACGAGCAGGAGCGACTGCGCGCGGACCAGCGCATCGTCCTGGCCGAACTCGCCGAGGCGCTCAGCGCCCGCGCACCCGAGGGGCTCGACCCCCAGTTCCGGGCGATCTTCGACGCCGCCCCGGACGACAGGGCCCGCAAGCGCGCGGTGATCGACCAGATCGCGTGCCTGACCGACGCCTCCGCCCGCTCCCTGCACGCACGCCTCACCAGACGCGGGCAGCGCACCGGGGGGTGAGCCGATCGGGCCATTCCCCCTTCACGCGGCAGGCTCGGTGCGGGACGCTCGCATGTGGTCGCATATGACGAAGAGGTTATGAGGAGGCATCAGGTGGTCGACGCACACCAGACGTTCATCATCGTCGGCGGAGGGCTCGCCGGGGCGAAAGCCGCCGAGACGCTGAGGGCGGAGGGGTTCACGGGGCGGGTGATCCTGATCGGGGACGAGCGCGAGCATCCGTACGAGCGGCCACCGCTGTCCAAGGGCTACCTGGTGGGCAAGGAGGACCGCGACAGCGTCTTCGTCCACGAGCCGTCCTGGTACGCGACCGCCGAGATCGAACTGCACCTTGGCCAGCCCGCCGTCCACCTGGACCGGGCCGCCAAGACGGTGCGCCTGGGCGACGGCACCCTGCTGCACTACGACAAGCTCCTGCTGGCCACCGGCGCCGAACCGCGCCGCCTGGACGTCCCGGGGACGGGCCTGGCCGGCGTGCACCACCTGCGGCGCCTCGCGCACGCCGAGCGGCTGCGGGGCGTCCTGGCCGCCCTGGGCCGGGACAACGGCCACCTGCTGATCGCGGGTGCCGGGTGGATCGGCCTGGAGGTCGCCGCGGCGGCCCGCGAGTACGGGGCCGAGGTCACCGTCGTCGAGCCTCTGGCCACCCCGCTGCACGCGGTGCTGGGCCCGGAGGTCGGCCGGCTCTTCACCGACCTGCACGCCGAGCACGGGGTCCGCTTCCACTTCGGGGCGCGGCTCACCGAGATCGTCGGCCAGGACGGCATGGTGCTGGCCGCGCGGACGGAGGACGGCGAGGAGCACCCGGCGCACGCGGTGCTCGCGGCGATCGGCGCCGCGCCGCGGACCGCGCTCGCCGAGACCTCCGGCCTGGCCCTGGTCGACCGGGAGCACGGCGGCGGGATCGCGGTCGACGAGTCGCTGCGCACCTCCGATCCGGACATCTACGCGGCCGGGGACGTGGCCGCCGCGCACCACCCGTGGATCGGGTCCCGGCTGCGGGTGGAGCACTGGGCCAACGCGCTCAACGGCGGCCCCGCCGCCGCGCGGGCCATGCTGGGCCAGGAGGTCAGCTACGACCGGGTGCCGTACTTCTTCTCCGACCAGTACGACGTGGGCCTGGAGTACTCGGGGTACGCCCCGGCCGGGAGCTACGACCAGGTGCTGATCCGCGGGGACGTGGGCAAGCGGGAGTTCATCGCCTTCTGGCTCTCCGAGGGCCGGGTGCTGGCCGGCATGAACGTGAACGTGTGGGACGTCGCCGAGCAGATCCAGGCCCTGATCAGGTCGGGACGCCCGGTGCAGGCCGACCGGCTCACGGACCCGGAGATTCCGCTTCCCTCGCTGCTGAAGGAGCAGGGGGCCTGACGGGTTTGTCCGCGCCCGGCCGTAGACTTCACGCGTGGCAGGACGGATCAACGACGACGACGTGAAGGCGGTACGGGACGCGGTCCCGATCGACGCCGTGGTCTCCGAGTACCTCCAGCTGCGCAACGCCGGCGGCGGCAACCTCAAGGGCCTGTGCCCCTTCCACGACGAGAAGTCCCCGTCCTTCCAGGTCAGCCCCAGCAAGGGCTTCTACCACTGCTTCGGCTGCCAGGCCGGCGGGGACACCCTCGACTTCATCATGAAGATCGACCACCTCTCCTTCTCGGAGGCGGTCGAGCGGCTGGCCGGCCAGGCCGGCATCACCCTGCGGTACGAGGAGGGCGGCTACACCGCCGGCACCAGCGGCCGGGGCGAGCGCATCCGCCTGGTCGAGGCCCACAAGGCCGCCGCCCTCTTCTACGCGGAGCAGCTCGGCGGGGCCGAGGCGGAGATCGGCCGCCGGTTCCTGGCGGAGCGCGGCTTCGACCAGGCGGCGGCCGAGCACTTCGGGGTGGGCTACAGCCCGGCCGGCTGGGACCACCTGACCCGGTTCCTGCGCGGCAAGGGCTTCAGCGACAAGGAGCTGATCCTCTCCGGACTGGCCCAGGACAGCCGCAGCGGCAAGCCCATCGACCGGTTCCGCGGCCGGCTCATGTGGCCGATCCGCGACATCAGCGGCGAGGTCGTCGGCTTCGGCGCGCGCAAGCTGCGCGACGACGACAACGGCCCGAAGTACCTGAACACCCCCGAGACGGCGATCTACAAGAAGTCCCAGGTGCTGTACGGCATCGACCTGGCCAAGAAGGAGATCGCCAAGACCTCCCGGGCCGTGGTCGTCGAGGGCTACACCGACGTCATGGCCTGCCACCTGGCCGGGGTCACCACCGCCATCGCCACCTGTGGCACGGCCTTCGGCGGGGACCACATCAAGATCCTGCGCCGGCTGCTGATGGACAACGCGACCGCCGAGGTGATCTTCACCTTCGACGGTGACGCGGCCGGGCAGAAGGCGGCCCTGCGGGCGTTCGAGGACGACCAGAAGTTCGCCGCGGAGACCTCCATCACCATCGCCCCGGGCGGGATGGACCCCTGTGACCTGCGGCTCGCGCAGGGCGACGCCGCCGTGTCCGGGCTGGTGGACTCCCGCACCCCGCTGTTCGAGTTCGCCCTGCGGCACATCGTCGGCCGGCACAACCTGGAGAACCCGGCCGGCCGCGCGGCCGCGCTGGCCGAGGCCGCTCCGGTCGTCGCGAGCATCAAGGACCTCTCGATCCAGCACGAGTCGGCCGTCCAGCTGGCGGGCATGCTGGGCATCCTCGACGAGCAGTTCGTCGTCAAGCGGGTCGCGCAGCTGGCGCGCTGGGCCCGTGAGCGCGGCAACCAGCCGCAGCAGGGCCGCGGTGGCGGGCGGCCTCCCCAGGAGGCTCCGCCCGCGCAGCCGCCCGCCGCGGACCGGGGCGGTCCCGCGCTGAACCTGCGCAGCCCCGCCCACCGCACGGAGCGCGAGCTGCTCAAGCTGGCGCTCCAGCGCCCCGCGCTGGTCTCCCCCGCCTTCGACGCGTACGGGATCGACGAGTTCACGGCCCCGCCCTACGCCGCGGTCCGCCAGGCCATCCAGGACGCCGGGGGCGCCGCCCAGGGCACGGAGGACTACCTGGTCCGGGTCCGCGAGGCCGCGCCGAACGACACCGTCCGCGCGATGGTCACGGAGCTGGCGGTGGAGGCCATCCACGCCAAGACGGTGGACGAGATCTACGCGGGGGTCCAGCTGGTCCAGGTCCGGCTGCGCGCCGTGGACCGCCGCGTCCTGGAGATCCAGGGCACGATGACCCGCCTGAGCCCGCAGGCCCCGCCGGAGCAGCACGCGGCGGTCCAGCAGGAACTGTGGGTCCTGCAGCAGTACGGGCAGCGTCTGCGCAACCGCGGGGCCGAAGGGCTCTGAGCCGAGCCGGCGGCCGGGCCGTCCCGGCGGCTACACCCGGTCGCCTCGGCGGAACCAGTCGCCGCCCGGGATCTCGGTGCCCGACGCGGCGAGGCGCCGGGCCAGCGGGGCCGCCGCCAGGTAGACCCAGGCGCGGACGCGGGTGCCGTCGGGGCGGACGGCCGCGCGGGCGACCCGGTCGTAGACGTTCCCGGGGCGGCCCGGGCCCGCGTACTCCTCCAGCAGGTCCAGCGCGGCCAGCAGTTCCCCGTACGCGCCCGGCACCGGGGTGATCAGCTCCCCGGTTATGGCGGAGCCCGGTCGCTCGACGGCGTACGGGTAGCCGGGCCCCTCGTAGAGCGCCGCGTCCGGCAGCCGGGCGGGCTCCTCGGCCGCCGTGCGGCCCCGCAGGAACAGCTCGTGGTTGACCTCTCCCGGCCGTAGCGTCCCGTACACGAAGAACGGCAGTACGCCGGATTCCGGCCGATCGACCGATGTCACAAGGCCCTCCCTCGACTGACACTGGGCAGTCCGCGCTCCGGGCCGAAGGTCCCGACCTGTGCGCGGACCACCACCGTACGCACCGCTGTTACACGATCTCCCGGCCCCCGTGACGGTCGCCGACTACGGTCGAAGCCGCCCCCTCCCCACCTCCGACGGTTCCCTCCCCATGACGCGATCACCCCGCCGCACCACGGCCGTCCTGCTGCTGTCCGCCACCGCGCTCGCCCTGGGCGGGTGCGCCGCACCCGGCGGACTGGCCGTCGGCGAGCCCGTGGCCCCCGTCTCCCTCCAGCCGCTGCCGCGGACGCTCTGGCCGGCCTGGGCCGAGGGCTCGCCCGCGGCCGCGGGTGTCGCGACGGGTACCCGGCAGCCGCCCCCGGCACCCCTGACGGGCGCGCCCGAGGTGGGTCCGGAGGGCCTCGCGGCGGTGAACGAGCTGGACGTCGTACGGGCGGACAAGCGGATGAAGCCGTTCCTGGCCAAGGGGAGGATCGACGCTCCGGGGCGGGCCGGGGTCCGCCCGGCCGTCCTACTCGACGTGACCGGCGACGGGAAGCAGGACCTCCTCATCGCCGCCGACACCGAGACCGGGCGGACCGCGCTGAGCGTCTACACCGCCCGGGGCGAGCGGATCGTCCCCATCCTGTTCACCGTCGGGCGGCGGATGGCCGTCGAGTCCCTGGGCCAGGACCTGCTGATCCGGATCGCCGCCGACGACGGATCCGAGCAGGCCGTGCGCTACCGCTGGGACGGCGAGCGGATGACGGTGGTCAGCGACGAGCGGCGCTTCAACAAGTCCGGCCCGAGCCGCGGCCCCGAGGCCCCCGGACCCTCGGAGCGCGCCGGCACGGACGGACGGGCCCCGCGGTGAGGGTCCTGCCGGCCCGCGGCCGGCGGCTGCTGCGGGCCGCGGGACTGCGCTGGAAGATCGCCGTGCTGCTGGCCGTCGGCTGCTCGCTGGCCGCGGCCACCATCGGCGTCCTGATCCACCAGGCGCGGGTGGGCCAGGTGGCCGACGCGGCCCGCAAGAGCGCCACCGAGCAGCTGATCCGCGTACGGCAGGTCTACGAACTGACCGGCCGGCTCGACTTCGACAAGGTCGGGGAGGCCCACGCCCGGATCGACTGCCCCGACATGCCGACGGCGCTGCGCGAGGCGGCCCTGGCCGGGCGCCGGACCACCTATCTCGACCTGTCCGGTCCGCACCCGGCCGTGTGGGCGGCGCGGCCGGTGGGCGGCGGCCGGGTGCTGTCGGTGCGGCAGGCGCTCACCGCCGAGCAGGCCGAACTGGCGGAGCTGGACGGGCAGCTGATCGCGTCCGGGACCGGGGTGGTGGCGCTCTCCGCGGTGGGCGGGGCGCTGCTGGCCAGTCGGCTCAGCAAGGACCTGCGGTCGGCCGCGGAGACGGCCCGGCGGATCAGCGCGGGCGACCTGGACGCGCGGATCGGGGCCTCGGGGGTCCCGGGGAGCCGCGACGAGGTCGCCGAGCTGTCCTCGGCGGTCGACACGATGGCGGCGAGCCTGCAGCGGCGACTGGAGGCGGAGCAGCGGTTCACGGCGGACGTGGCGCACGAACTGCGCACCCCGCTGACGGGTCTGCACACGGCGGCCGAGCTGCTGCCTCCCGGACGGCCGACGGAGCTGGTGCGCGACCGGGTGGGAGCGCTGCGGACGCTGACGGAGGACCTGCTGGAGGTGGCCCGGCTCGACGCGAACCGGGAGGAGGCGCAGCTGGAGGAGCACCGGCTGGGGCCGCTGGTCGCCTCGATCACGCGGCGCTCGGGCGTGAGCGCACGGCTGTCGGCCACGGAGGACGAGGAGGACACGAAGGACACGAGAGACACGAGAGACGCGAGAGACGCGACGGACGCGACGGGCACACAGGACACGGAGGACGGACGCGGCGGCGGCGCGCTGGTGCGGACGGACGCCCGGCGCCTGGAGCGGATCCTGACGAACCTGCTGCTCAACGCCCGCCGGCACGGAGCCGGGCCGATCACGGTGACGGTGTCCGGGGCCTCGGTGACCGTACGGGACCACGGGCCGGGCTTCCCCGAGAGCCTGCTGCGGGAGGGCCCGCAGCGGTTCAAGACGGGCGCGGCGGAGCGCGGCCAGGGCACGGGGCTCGGCCTGACCATCGCCTTCGGCCAGGCCCAGGTGATCGGCGCCGCCGTGACCCTGTCGAACCGGGACCCCTCGGGCGCGGCAGCCACGGTGACCCTTCCGCGGGTGTGAGGAAGGGGCTCGTCACCCGGACGGGGTGGGGGCACCCTGATGCCCTTCCAAGGGGTCTGACGTGCGCGGATCCCGTCCCGCGGGTCACCTGGCGGGAAATCTGACGATGCTTCAGCAGGCGCGCCCCGGACCGGCCGGTTTTCCTCGGAACACGACCCCGTGTCCCCAGGAGTACCCATGCGCCGCAGCACCGCCCACGTGCTCACCGCCACCGCGCTGACCGCCGTCGCCTTCGCCGGCCCGGTCGCCGGAGCGGTGGCCGCCGCGGACCTCGGCATGGCCGGATTCGCGCCCGGGGACTTCGCCGTGCTGGAGGTCTGGCCGAAGTCCGCCGTCCCGGGCGCCACGGTCACCGTGAACACCAAGGCCTGCGGCTCCGGCAGCCTCGCCGAGGGTGACGCCAGCACCGTCGGCGGAGGGCGCTTCAAGCTGGCCCCCGGCACGCACAAGGAAGTGGTCGAGGGACAGTTCCGGGTCGACCACGGCCTCCGGCCGGGCACCTACGGCATCGGCGCGACCTGCGCGAACGGCAAGTTCGCCACCGGCGACCTGGTGGTCACCGAGCACGGCCCGCAGGGCCACGTGCAGACCGGGGTGGGCGGTGGCACGACCACCACCACCGACCCCGCCAAGATCACGGCGGGAGCGGTCGCCCTGGCCGCGGCCGCCGTCGGCGGTACCTGGCTCCTGCGTCGCCGGGCGAGCGGCACGCGGAGCTGACGGGCGCCCACCGCGGCCCCGGCCGTGGTCCGACCGGTACCGCCCCCCGTCGCCCGCCCCGCGAGGTCCCCCCGTTCGCGGGGCCGGGCGACGGCCAGTCCTGCGAACGGCAGCCCACGGAACGGCACGAACGGCACGGCACGACGAGGGGGTTCGCATGCACGGCGGCTTCCGGCGCCCGCGCGGGCGCCCCGCGGCCGGCCCGGGCCCGACCGGACGGCGCGGTCCCGCCGGGCTGGTCGCGATCGCCGCCTGCATCGGCATCTGGCTCGTGACCAGCGGCTCCCGTGAGCCCGTCGGGCCCCCGCTGCCCTCCCCCGCCGAGGCGCTGAGCGCACAGGACCGCTACCCGGGGGCCATCGCCCCGCTCACCGGCTCCCCGCCCACCCGGATCCGGATCCCGTCCATCCGCGTCGACGCCCCGCTGACCGGACTCGGCCTCGACCAGGCCGGCGGTCTCGAAGTGCCCCCGCCGACCCGCCGCGACCTCGCGGGCTGGTACCGGGACGGGACCACTCCCGGCGCGACGGGCACGGCCCTCATCGCGGGACACGTCGACGACGCCAGCGGCCCGGCAGTCTTCTACCACCTGGGCGCGCTACGCCGGGGAGCCCTGATCGAGGTGGCCCGCGCGGACGGACGCACGGCCGTCTTCACGGTCCACGCGGTCGAGGTCTACGACGCCAAGGCGTTCCCGGACGCGCGCGTCTACGGCCCCTCGCCGCGCGCGGAGCTGCGGGTGATCACCTGCGGCGGCGGTTTCTCGCCGCGCACGGGCTACCAGGGCAACGTGGTGGTCTTCGCGCACCTCACCGGTACGTACTGACCTCCGCCGGTCATCCCCACTGTTCGAAGCCCAGCTTGATCACCAGCGCGCCCACCACCGTCAGCAGGACGCCGCGGACGAAACCGCTGCCCTTCTTGAGCGCCATCCCGGCGCCGATCATCCCCCCGGCCAGGTTGAAGGCCGCCATCAGCGCGGCCAGCTGCCACAGCACCATCCCCTGGTACGCGAACATCGCGAGCGCCCCGGCGTTGGTGCACACGTTGACGATCTTGGCGGTGGCGGAGGCGGTCACCAGGTCGAGGTGGAGCAGGGCGGTCAGGGCCAGCACCAGGAAGGTGCCGGTGCCGGGCCCGATCAGGCCGTCGTAGAAGCCGATGCCCAGGCCGGCCAGGCCGATCGCCAGCAGCACCCGTTGCCGGGAGACGGGCTCGGCGGAGGGGGCGGCGCCGAAACCGGGCTTGAAGATCACCACGGCGGCCACCACCACGAGCACCCCCATGATCAGCGGACGCAGCGCGTCCTTGCTGATCCCGCCCGCGAGGGCCGCGCCCCCCATCGATCCGGCGAGGGCGGCCAGACCGATCCGGACGGCGAGCTTCACGTCGACCGGGGCCTTGCGCGCGTAGGTGACGGCCGCTCCGGTGGTGCCGACGATGGCCACCGCCTTGTTGGTGCCGAGCACGGTGGCGGGGTGGGCGTGCGGCAGGCCGAGCAGCAGGGCGGGCAGGAGCAGCAGTCCGCCGCCGCCCACCACCGCGTCGATCCAGCCGGCGGCGGCTGCGGCCACGCACAGCACGATGATCATGGTGATTGATATGTCAGGCACGGACCCGACCCTAGGGACTGGTTCGATGCACGTTCCATCAATCCCGGGAAACTTGCGCAAAGGTTGAGCTTCGCCCGGCCGGCACCCGGTCCGGAGCCACCGGAGCAGCAGGTTCCACCCATGCCGTCAGCGCGGTCGCGACCAGTACGCCGGCCAGCCCCAGCCCGGCCGCGAGCCGCCGGGCGGGCGCTACCCGGACCAGCCCGGCCAACACGGCCGGCGGGACGGAGCCCCGGCGCGGCTTGCGGTGCCGGACGGCGGCGCGGGGGGCGGCGGCGGCCGGGTGGGACACGGGCACGGCAACGTGCAGGGGGTGGCGCATGGCGCGGGAAACCTCTCGGAAGCGGATCGGGAACGCGGCGGCGGAAAGCCGGGGGAAGCCGCGGGATGCGGGGGAAGCCGGGGGCGGAATCCCGGGGCGGGCAGCCGGGAGCCGTCCGCCGCCGGGTCAGAAGCTGAAGCACTCGCTGTGGACGCGCCCGGCCGGCACCCCGGCCCGCAACAGCGCGCGGCGCGTCGCCTCCGCCATCCCGGGCGGCCCGCACAGGTACACGTCGTGCTCCACCAGGTCCGGGACGAGCGCGGTCAGCGCCCTCGGAGCCAGGGGGTCGTAGGCGCCGTCGGACGGTCCGAGCAGGTAGTGCAGCCCGGCCCGCCGCCGGGCCGCGATGACCTCCAGCTCGTCCCGCAGCACGAGCTGCTCCTCGGCCCCGGCCCGGTAGAGCAGGGTGATGTCCCCCGGCCCGCCGGGCAGCGTCTCGAACAGGGCCCGCAGCGGGGTGATCCCGACCCCGCCCGCGATCAGCAGCACCTTGGACCGCGTCCGCCGGGCGGCGGTGAGCGCCCCGAACGGCCCCGTGGCGAGGACCCGCGTACCGGGGCGCAGCCGGCGGATCCGCCGCGAGTGCCCGCCGAGCCCCTTGACGGTGATCCGCAGGGTGGCGCCGCTGACCGGCGCGGACAACGAGAAGGGCAGCGCCGTGTACCAGAGCCCCCGCCGCAGGAACCGCCAGCGCAGGAACTGTCCCGGCTCGGCCCGCAGCTCCGCGAGGTCCCGCCCGTGCACGACGACGGAGACCACCCCGGGACCCTCCGCGCGCACCTCGGCGACGCGCAGCGCGTGCCGCAGGGCCTGCCGTACGGGCACGACGGCCCGGTACCAGACCAGCAGCACGCCGACGAGGGAGTGGGCCAGGGCCCAGAACCAGGCGGCCACCGCCAGATCGGGCCCGGCGAGCTGGTGCCCGAAGGCCAGGGCGGCGGCGAGGTACACGACCAGGTGCACCCCGCGCCAGGTTTCGTGCGCGAGGCGGCGGCGTACGGCGCGGGCGGAGGTCGCGCCGACCGCGGCCAGGAGAACGGTCCCGGCCGCGGCGGCCGCCAGCGCGGGGTAGCCGAGCAGCCCGCGGCCGGCGGAGAGCACGTCCGCCCCCTCGTGCACGGCGTAGCCGAGCAGGGCCAGGATCCCGTGCGCGAGGCAGAGGAGGAGCACGTGGCGGCCGCCCAGCGCGTGCCAGCGGGCGAGCCGGTCGCCGCCGACGCCGTGCTCCACGGCGGGCACCCGGGCCATCAGGAACAGCAGCACGAGGATCCCGTACCCGGCGAGCAGCCCGGTCAGGTGCGCGGCGGTGGCGAAGAGCGCGTCGAGCCGGGCCGAGGGCCGCACCTGGGCGGCCCAGAGCAGGACCACCAGCCCCGCGCCGCCCAGCATCCCGCCCTTGACCCGCACCGCCACATCTCGCATGGCGCCCACGCTAAGGGCCTCCGGAGCCCTCCCGGTGGTCTTTAAGGGCGCCTTGAGGAAGGCCTCACCGGCCCTTAATCCCGGCGCTGAGGTCGGCGTTCCGCCCGGGTAACAGGGGTGATGCGGCGGGGAAACAGCGGGCCCGCACGCTCGTGCCATGACCTCGCAACAGCGTGTGGCGGTGATCGGCGGCGGGCTCCCGGACGCCCCCGCCGCCCGGCTGGGTGGCGCCGCCCGGCGGGTCACCGGGGTCGAACTCGCCGACGGCCACCGCCTCGTCGGCGGGGTGCTGCCGGGCGGGCTCTGCGCCGTGGGCGCCCTCGCCCGCGGCCGGGAGGGCGACGCATCGCCGGACGACCTGTTCCACCTGCTCACCGACGACGGAGGCCACTGACATGACCGAGCCCCTGCCCGCGATCGTGCTGATCGGCCACGGCATGGTCGGCCAGCGCTACCTGGAGGCCCTCGCCGAACGCGGCGCCACCGCCACGCACCGGATCACCGTGCTCTGCGAGGAGCCCCGGCCCGCCTACGACCGCGTACACCTGACCTCGTACTTCTCCGGCAGCACCCCCGAGGACCTGTCCCTGGTCCCGGACGGGTTCATGGAGCGGCACGGCATCGCGCTGCACCTCGACGACCCCGCCGAGGGCATCGACCGGGACGCCCGTACCGTCACCTCCCGCTCCGGGCGCGTGTTCCCGTACGACGCCCTGGTCCTGGCGACCGGCAGCTTCCCCTTCGTGCCGCCCGTCCCCGGCAAGGACGCCCCGGGCTGCTTCGTGTACCGCACGATCGAGGACCTCCTCGCGATCGAGGAGTACGCCAGGACGCGCACCGCCGGCGCCGTCGTCGGCGGCGGCCTGCTCGGCCTGGAGGCGGCCGGGGCCCTCAAGGGCCTCGGACTCGCCACCCGCGTCGTGGAGTTCGCGCCCCGGCTGATGCCCGTCCAGGTGGACGAGGGCGGCGGCGCCGCCCTGCTGCGGACCGTCGAGTCCATGGGACTGACCGTGCACACCGGCGTCGGCACCCAGGAGGTGCTGACGGGCGAGGACGGCGCGGTCACCGGGATGCGCCTCTCGGACGGCTCCACCGTCGACACCGAGCTCGTCGTCTTCTCCGCCGGGGTCCGCCCCCGCGACGGGCTCGCCCGCGACTGCGGTCTGGACGTCGGCGAACGCGGCGGGATCGCGGTCGACTCCCGCTGCCGCACCTCCGACCCGCGGGTCTACGCCATCGGAGAATGCGCCCTGGCCTGCGACGGCCGGGTGTACGGCCTGGTCGCACCGGGCTACGAGATGGCCGAGACGGCCGCCGAGGACCTGCTCGGCCGCGAGCGGGAGTTCACCGGGGCCGACCTGTCCACCAAGCTGAAGCTGCTCGGCGTGGACGTGGCCTCCTTCGGCGACGCGCACGGAGCCTCGCCCGACAGCCTGGACGTGGTCTGGTCCGACGCGCGCAACGGCGTCTACAAGAAGCTGGTCGTCTCCCCGGACGGGGTCCTGCTCGGCGGGGTGCTGGTCGGCGACGCCGACGCGTACGGGCTGCTGCGCCCGCTCACCGGCAGCGTCCCGCCCGTCGCCCCGGAGCAGCTGGTGCTGCCCGCCGGGCTCGGCCCCGCGACCCGGCTGGGCCCGGCCTCGCTCCCGGACACCGCGGTGATCTGCTCCTGCCACAACGTCACCAAGAAGGCGATCACCGCCTGTGCGACCCTGCCCGAGGTCAAGAAGTGCACCAAGGCCGGCACGGGCTGCGGAGGCTGCCTGAAGGTGATCGGCCAACTGCTGCCGGCCGCCGCCGACAAGGGGCTGTGCGGCTGCTTCCCGTACACCCGCGCCGAGCTCTACGAGATCGTCCGCACCCGCCGCCTCACCTCGTACCGGAAGATCCTCGACGGTCACGGCCGCGAGGAGGCCCGGGGCGGCGAGGGCTGCGAGGTGTGCAAGCCGGCCGTCGGCTCGGTCATCGCCTCCCTCGCCCCCACCCTGGGGGCGAGCGGCTACGTCCTGGACGGGGAGCAGGCCGCCCTCCAGGACACCAACGACCACTTCCTCGCGAACCTGCAGCGCAACGGCTCTTACTCGGTCGTCCCGCGCATCCCCGGCGGGGAGATCACCCCCGACAGGCTGATCGTGATCGGCGAGGTGGCCCGCGACTTCGGCCTCTACACGAAGATCACCGGAGGCCAGCGCATCGACCTCTTCGGCGCGAGCGTGGACCAGCTCCCCCGCATCTGGGCGCGCCTGGTCGACGCCGGATTCGAATCCGGCCACGCCTACGGCAAGGCCCTGCGGACGGTGAAGTCCTGCGTGGGGCAGACCTGGTGCCGCTACGGGGTCCAGGACAGCGTCCGCATGGCCATCGACCTGGAGCTGCGCTACCGGGGCCTGCGCGCCCCGCACAAGCTGAAGTCGGCCGTCTCGGGCTGCACCCGCGAGTGCGCCGAGGCCCAGAGCAAGGACTTCGGGATCATCGCGACGGCGAACGGCTGGAACCTCTACGTCGGCGGCAACGGCGGGGCCGTCCCGCGCCACGCCGACCTCCTGGCCCAGGACCTGTCGGACGCCGAACTGGTCCGGCTCATCGACCGGTTCCTGATGTTCTACATCCGCACCGCGGACCGGCTGGAGCGCACGTCGACCTGGCTGGACCGGCTGGAGGGGGGCCTGGACCACCTGCGGGACGTGATCGTGCACGACTCGCTCGGACTGTGCGCGGAACTGGAGGCGCTGATGGCCGACCACGTCGCGCACTACCGCGACGAGTGGGCCGAGACCCTGCGGGACCCGGAGCGGATGCGCCGGTTCGTGTCCTTCGTCAACGCTCCCGGCACCCCCGACCCGACCGTGAAGTTCGTGCCCGAACGCGACCAGGTCAAGCCCGACCTGGCCGTCCTGACCGTGGGAGGTCCCGTCCGATGAGTGTGGAACTGCGGGTCGCGGAAGGCTGGCTGACGGTGTGCGAGCTGTCCTCGCTCATCCCGGGGCGGGGGGTCGCCGCCCTGCTGCCCGACGGGAGCCAGGCCGCCGTGTTCCTCGACCGCGCCGGGCGCCCGTACGCGATCGGCAACCAGGACCCCTTCACCGGCGCGCACGTCCTGTCGCGCGGACTCCTGGGCTGGGCGGCGGGCCGGCCGTTCGTGGCCTCGCCGCTGCTCAAGCAGCGTTTCGACCTGGAGTCGGGGCGCTGCCTGGACGACGAGGAGGTGGCGGTCCGGACGTACCCGGTGCGGACCGCCGCGGCCTCGTAGCGCGGGTCAGCCCTGGACGATCGAGGGGTCCATCCACATGATCTCCCAGGTGTGGCCGTCGAGGTCGTCGAAGGCCCGGCCGTACATGACGCCGTGGTCCTGGGCGGGCCGGGGCTCGGTGGCCCCGGCCGCCAGGGCCCCGTCCACCAGCGCGTCGACCGCGGTGCGGCTCTCGGCGCTCAGGCAGAGCAGCACCTCGGAGGTGGTGGTGGCGTCGGCGATGGCCTTGTGGGTGAAGTCCTTGTAGCGGGCCTCGGTGAGGAACATCGCGACGATGCTCTCGGTGATGGGCATGGACGCGCAGTTCTCGTCGGTGAACTGCGCGTTGAAGGAGTAACCGAGCTTGCCCCAGAACGCCTTGGTGGCCTCCAGGTCGCTGACGGGCAGGTTGACGAAGATCATGGTGGCCATCTCGGTGTCCCTCTTCTCTCGTGTGGTGCTTTCGAGAGGTAGACCGCGGGCCTCCGGAGAACTCATCGCTCCGCGGGAAACTTTTTCGAAGTTTCTTTGCAGCGCCACGAAACCGCAGGTCAGAGGCGTGTGCACCGGTTCAGGACACCACGGCTCCCCCCTTGAGGAGGGCCGCGCCCAGGGGGGTGACGGTGTGCAGGACGGCGTTGCCGTGGCGCAGGGTGGTCACCAGGCCGGCTTCTCGCATCACGCAGGCGTGCTGGCTCGCCGACGCCAGGGAGACCCCGGCCCGACGGGCCAGTTCGCTGGTGGTCGCCCCGTCGCCGATGGCCCGCAGCACCACGGAGCGGGTGTGGCCCACCAGCTTGCCCAGGGTCCGCTGACGCTGTTCCTCCGCGGGTCGGGCGGCCTCGCCGCCGGCCGTCGAGGAGGCCAGCTGGGCCGCGGCCGGGTAGACGAGCACGGGCGGCAGCTCCGGGTCGTGCAGGGTCACCGCGGTGCGCCGGCAGAAGAAGGAGGGCTGGAGCAGCAGCCCGCGCCCCCGCAGCCGTACGTCCCGGTCCACCGGGTACTCGCACTCCAGCACCGGGGCCCGCCAGCGCAGCATCGGCGGCAGCGAGGCGAGCAGCTCGTCCGCGCCGCCGTCCAGCAGCGCCCGGCCGCGCGCCGCGCGCTCCGCCTCGATCTGGGCCTGGATGTGGGTCCAGTACGGCTCCACGGCCGCGCGGTGGTAGCCCCGCAGCTCGCCCAGGAGCCGGGGCAGGTGCTTGGTGCCGCCGTCGATGAACTCCCGCAACCGGGCCGGCGTAGGGGTCCCGAAGGCCGCCCCGAAGCCCGTCCCGGCGCCCGCGCCCACGAGGGACAGCTCGCGCCGCAGCCGTTCGGGCCGGAGCCCGCGCAGGGCGTCGAGGCCCACGTCCCATCCGTACTGCCCCTCGGCGGGGGTCAGGAAATCCGGGAAATAGCCGCGCGCGGGTATGAGCGCACCCAGCAGCCTTGTTTCACCATTCAACCGGCTACGGGTTTCCGTACGCCATTCACCGAACAACCGGACATCGCGCCGGTCTCTTAAGCGGTGAAAACTCAGAATCGTTTCCCACAACGCATCGGGACGTCCTGCCATCCGTACGCGTGCCAGGTCCACTCCAGTGAAATGGATACGAAGCACCGAACCCCCAGCTGTGCAACCGCAATCCCCCCGCCCTATGAGTATGCATGCCGTCACACGTGGTCACCACGCCCTTTCGGCCACAGTTGAAACCCCTTTCGGCAGGGGCGTGACAAGCGAAATCCTGTACTCCGCCAGGCACACTCCGGTGCGACCGAAACGCTCCGTGAAGGCCGTGGGGGGCTTTGCGGGGCCTGGCGGTCGGTCGCACAGGGAAGCGCCGACGTGCCTGGCAGATAGGCGGCAGGCGGTGGACGGGTGGGGATCCGTCCACCGCCTGGCGCCGTAAAGACTTCGTTGAATATGCGGCGATACCCGGCTCCGCCGCCGCCTTCGAAATGAAGGCGCGCCCGCCCCCGGAGGTCAGGCCACCGGGGGCGGGCGCGGTCAGGGGGGAGCGGCAGAGGCCGCTCCCGGCGGGGCTCAGCGGCTGTCGGAGCCCTTCGCCTCGGCGGCGGCGCGGCCGGCCTCCAGGCGCGCCACCGGGATCCGGAAGGGCGAGCAGGAGACGTAGTCGAGGCCCACCTCGTGGAAGAAGTGCACCGACTCCGGGTCGCCGCCGTGCTCACCGCAGACGCCGAGCTTGAGGTCGGGGCGGGTGGCCCGGCCCTGCTGGACCGCGTGGCGCACGAGCGAGCCGACGCCGTCCCTGTCGATGGTCTCGAAGGGCGAGACCCCGAAGATGCCCTTCTCCAGGTACGCGGTGAAGAAGCTGGCCTCGACGTCGTCGCGGGAGAAGCCCCACACCGTCTGGGTCAGGTCGTTCGTACCGAAGGAGAAGAACTGCGCGGCCTCGGCGATCTGGCCGGCGGTCAGGGCTGCGCGCGGCAGCTCGATCATCGTGCCGATCGACAGCTTGAGGCTGGTGCCGGTGGCGGCCTCGACCTCGGCGATGACCCCGTCGGCCTCGTCGCGGACGATCTCCAGCTCCTGGACGGTGCCCACGAGCGGGATCATGATCTCTACGCGCGGGTCGCCCTTGGCGTTCTTGCGCTCGGCCGCGGCCTCGGCGATCGCCCGGACCTGCATGGCGAACAGACCGGGGATGACCAGGCCGAGGCGGACGCCGCGCAGACCCAGCATCGGGTTCTGCTCGTGCAGCTTGTGCACGGCCTGGAGCAGGCGCAGGTCGTTCTCGTTGGCGTCCTTGCGGGACTCGGCGAGGGCGACGCGGACCGACAGCTCGGTGATGTCGGGCAGGAACTCGTGCAGCGGCGGGTCGAGCAGCCGGACGGTGACGGGCAGTCCGTCCATCGCCTCGAACAGCTCGGTGAAGTCCTTCTTCTGCAGCGGCAGCAGGGCCGACAGGGCGCCCTCGCGCTCCTCGTCGGTGTCCGCGAGGATCAGGCGCTCGACCATCTCGCGGCGCTCGCCGAGGAACATGTGCTCGGTGCGGCACAGGCCGATGCCCTGGGCGCCGAAGCGGCGGGCGCGCAGCGCGTCCTCCGCGTTGTCGGCGTTGGCGCGCACCCGCAGGCGGCGCACGCGGTCCGCGTAGGCCATGATCCGGTGCACGGCGGCGACCAGCTCGTCGGCGTCGTCGGCGCCGGCGTGCATGCGGCCCTCGAAGTACTCCACGACCGGGGACGGTACGACGGGTACCTCACCGAGGTAGACCTTGCCGGTGGAGCCGTCGATGGAGACGACGTCGCCCTCTTCGATGACCGTCTCGCCGACCGTCATGCGGCGGCGCTTGGTGTCGACGTCGAGCTCCTCGGCGCCGCAGACGCAGGTCTTGCCCATGCCGCGGGCGACGACGGCGGCGTGCGAGGTCTTGCCGCCGCGCGAGGTCAGGATGCCCTCGGAGGCGATCATGCCGTCGAGGTCGTCGGGGTTGGTCTCGCGGCGGATCAGGATGACCTTCTCGCCGGAACGGGACCACTTGACGGCCGTGTACGAGTCGAAGACGGCCTTGCCGACCGCCGCGCCCGGGGAGGCGGCGATGCCGCGGCCCAGCAGGGTGGTCTTCGCGCTCTCATCGAAGCGCGGGAACATCAGCTGGGCCAGCTGGTGGCCGCTGACGCGCTGGAGCGCCTCGGCCTCGTCGATCAGGCCCTGGTCCACGAGCTGCGTGGCGATGCGGAAGGCGGCACCGGCGGTGCGCTTGCCGACCCGGGTCTGGAGCATCCACAGCTGACCGCGCTCGATGGTGAACTCGATGTCGCAGAGGTCCTTGTAGTGGGTCTCCAGCTTCGTCATGATTGCCATGAGCTGGTCGTACGAGGCCTTGTCGATGGCCTCCAGGTCCGCGAGCGGGACGGTGTTGCGGATGCCCGCGACGACGTCCTCGCCCTGGGCGTTCTGCAGGTAGTCGCCGTAGACGCCCGCGTGGCCGCTGGCCGGGTCACGGGTGAAGGCGACGCCGGTGCCGGAGTCGGGGCCGAGGTTGCCGAAGACCATCGAGCAGATGTTGACCGCGGTGCCCAGGTCGCTCGGGATGCGCTCCTGGCGGCGGTAGAGCTTGGCGCGGTCGGTGTTCCAGGAGTTGAAGACGGCCTCGACGGCGAGGTCGAGCTGCTCGCGGGCGTCCTGCGGGAACTCGCGGCCGGCCTCCTTCGAGACGATCTTCTTGAAGGCCTTGACCAGCTTCTTGAGGTCGGCGGCGTCGAGGTCGGTGTCGACGGTGACCTTCTTGGCGGCCTTGGCCTCGTCGAGGGCGTCCTCGAAGAGCTCGCCCTCGACGCCGAGGACGGTCTTGCCGAACATCTGGATAAGACGGCGGTACGAGTCCCACGCGAAGCGCTCGTTGTCGGCCTGGGCGGCGAGGCCGACCACGGACTCGTCCGAGAGGCCGATGTTGAGGACCGTGTCCATCATGCCCGGCATGGAGAACTTGGCTCCGGAGCGGACGGAGACCAGCAGCGGGTCGTCCGACTGACCGAGCTTCTTGCCCATCTTCGCTTCGAGGGCGGCGAGGTGCGCGCCGACCTCGTCGCGCAGCTCGGCCGGGGCCGAGCCGCTCTCCAGGTAGACCTTGCAGGCCTCGGTGGTGATGGTGAAGCCGGGGGGCACGGGGAGACCAAGGTTGGTCATCTCGGCGAGGTTGGCTCCCTTGCCGCCGAGAAGGTCCTTGAGGTCCCGGTTGCCCTCGGTGAAGTCGTAGACGAACTTCTGATCTTTGTTTTCCGACACGGGTCTCGACTCCTCGAGGACTCGGGTGGCTGCCCTGACGGCCAGGAACATACCCAGATCGAAGGCTTCTGGGTACGTCCACTTGGCCGTCATGCGGCTGTAACCACCCGTGCGCCACCAGATCGAAAGTAACTCACGGGTAAGGAAAACCCCGTCACCGCGTTCAGAACCCGAAGGGAGAGGGGGGCTTTGAGGCCTGATCACGCTCGGATGAGCGATCATCGATACATTTGCGTTCAAGACTTGAACGCACAAAGGGTGGCACCCAGTGCCACCCTTTGAAAGTCTTACCCGTGACTTATGTGCTCATCTGAGCGAAACCCCTCCCATGCGTGGCGTATATCACGCCGCACGGAGGGCGATTTGTCAGCCTCCGGAGGTGTCCAGCTCGGCGTCCTCGCTCACGCCGGCGCAGTCGTACGGATCGTTCAACCAGCCCTCGGGCAGGACAACCCGGTTGTTTCCGGACGTCCGGCCGCGCGGACCGTCCGCGCTCTCGGGCCACGGCTGATCCAGATCGAGCTCGCTCAGATGAGCGTCCAGTTCGGCCAGGGAGGACGTGACCGCCAGCTTCCCCCGCATCTCGGACCCCACCGCGAAGCCCTTGAGGTACCAGGCCACGTGCTTACGGAAGTCGATCACCCCGCGCGCCTCGTCGCCGATCCACTCCCCCAGCAGCTGCGCGTGCCGGACCATCGTGGCCGCGACCTCGCGCAGCACGGGCTTGTGGAAGTCCTCGGGCCTGCCCTCGAAGGCCGCCACCAGGTCGTTGAACAGCCACGGCCGCCCGAGGCAGCCGCGCCCCACCACCACGCCGTCGCAGCCGGTCTCGCGGACCATGCGCAGGGCGTCCTCCGCACACCAGATGTCGCCGTTGCCGAGCACCGGGATCTCCGGCACGTGCTCCTTGAGGCGCGCGATGGCCTCCCAGTCGGCCGTCCCGCCGTAGTGCTGGGCGGTGGTGCGGCCGTGCAGGGCGATGGCGGTGACCCCCTCCTCGACGGCGATCCGGCCGGCGTCGAGGTAGGTGAGGTGGTCGTCGTTGATGCCCTTGCGCATCTTCATCGTCACCGGCAGGTCGCCCGCGCCCGCGACGGCCTCGCGCAGGATCGCGCGCAGCAGGTTGCGCTTGTAGGGCAGGGCCGAGCCGCCGCCCTTGCGGGTGACCTTGGGGACCGGGCAGCCGAAGTTGAGGTCGATGTGGTCGGCGCGGTCCTCTTCGACGATCATCCGGACGGCCTTGCCGACCGTCACCGGGTCCACCCCGTACAGCTGAATCGAGCGCGGTTTTTCCGTCGCGTCGAAGTGGATCAGCTGCATGGTCTTCTCGTTGCGCTCGACCAGGGCGCGGGTCGTGATCATCTCGCTCACGAACAGCCCCTTGCCGCCCGAGAACTCGCGACAGAGGGTGCGGAACGGGGCATTGGTGATGCCGGCCATCGGCGCGAGCACCACCGGGGGCTGCACGGTGTGCGGGCCGATCGCGAGCGGCGGGGGGAGCGTGGTCATCCCCCCATTGTCGCGCATGCCCCTGTTGTTAGTTAGACGTACTATCGGCGGCATGCATCACATGAGTCATCGGCGGCGCGTGCTCGTCCTGGCGATCTGCTGCATGAGCCTGCTCATCGTCAGTCTCGACAACACCGTCCTGAACGTCGCGCTCCCTTCGATGCGCCACGAACTGCACGCCTCGGTCTCGGGCATGCAGTGGACGATCGACGCGTACACCCTGGTCCTGGCCTCGCTGCTGATACTGGCCGGGTCCACGGCCGACCGGATCGGGCGCCGCAAGGTCTTCGCGGCGGGCCTGGTGCTCTTCACCGCGGGCTCGGCGCTCTGCTCGCTCGCCCCCACCCTCGAATGGCTGATCGCCTTCCGGATGGTCCAGGCCGTCGGCGGCTCGATGCTCAATCCGGTCGCCATGTCGATCATCACCAACACGTTCACGGACCCGAAGGAACGCGCCCGCGCCATCGGCGTCTGGGGCGCGGTGGTGGGCATCTCCATGGCCGCCGGGCCCCTGATCGGCGGCCTGCTGGTGGACTCCGTCGGCTGGCGGTCGATCTTCTGGGTGAACCTGCCCGTCGGGCTCTTCGCCCTCGCCCTGACCCTGCGCTACCTCCCCGAGTCCCGGGCCGAGCACCCCCGCCGGTCCGATCCGGTGGGCCAGCTGCTGGTCATGGTCCTGCTCGGCGCGATGACGTACGGGATCATCGAGGGCCCGGCGGCCGGCTGGACCTCCCCGGTCATCGTCGGCTGCGCCCTGGCCACCGTGGCGGCGCTGATCGCGCTGATCGTCTACGAGCCCCGGCGCGCGGAGCCGCTGATCGACCCCCGGTTCTTCCGGAGCGCTCCGTTCAGCGGCGCGACGGTGATGGCGGTGAGCGCCTTCGCCGCGCTGTCCGGGTTCCTCTTCCTGAACACCCTCTACCTCCAGGACGTACGGGGGCTGGGCGCCCTCGACGCCGGGCTCTACATGCTGCCGATGGCCGTGCCGGCGTTCCTGTGCGCGCCGCTGGCCGGCCGGCTGGTCGCCACCCGGGGGCCGCGGCTCCCGCTGCTGATCGCGGGGGTGGCGATGGGGGCGAGCGGGCTGCTGTTCGCGATGTTCTCGGCGGAGGGCTCCACCCCGCTGATGTTCGCCGGGTACGTGCTCTTCGGCATCGGCTTCGGCCTGGTCAACGCCCCGATCACCAATACGGCGATCTCCGGGATGCCGCGCGCCCAGGCGGGGGTCGCGGCCGCCGTGGCCTCCACCAGCCGGCAGACCGGCGGGGCGCTGGGCGTCGCGGTGATCGGCGCGGTGCTGGCGGCCGGGACGGCGGGCGGCGGGGACTTCGCGGCGGCCACCCGGCCCGCCTGGTGGATCATCACGGCCTGCGGGCTGCTGGTCCTGCTGGTGGGCGCGGCGACGACCGGCGCCTGGGCCGACGCGACGGCCCGGCGCACGGCCCGCGAGCTCGAACCGGCCCTCAGCCCGGCGGCGGCCGCCGCTCCCCCCGTGGCCTGACGGGCCACAGGACCGGAGCGGGACCGCGGCCGCTTCATGCCGACGGGTGACAGATATTGAAATCTGTCACCCGTCATGCCATGGTTGTTCCATGACGACACACGAGAACACCACCGCCACCCCCCGCACGCTCGGCGCCACGGGCCCCACCGTCTTCCCCCTGGGACTGGGCTGCATGGGCATGTCCGCCCTCTACGGCGAGGCCGACCGCTCCGAGTCCCTCGCGACCGTCCACGCCTTCCTGGAGGCGGCCCCCGCCGGGATGAACACGCTGCTCGACACCGGCGACTTCTACGGCATGGGCCACAACGAGCTGCTGATCAACGAAGCCCTGCGCACCGCCCCCGCGGCCGCCCGCGAGGCGGCGCTGACCAGCGTCAAGTTCGGAGCCCTGCGCACCGTCGAGGGCGGCTTCGCCGGGTACGACGGCCGGCCCGCGGCCGTGAAGAACTTCCTGGCCTACTCCCTGCAGCGGCTCGGCCGGGACCACATCGACATCTACCGGATCGCCCGCGTCGACCCGGACGTCCCGATCGAGGAGACCGTCGGGGCCATCGCCGAGGCCGTGCAGGCGGGGCACGTGCGGCACATCGGCCTCTCCGAGGTCGGCGCCGACACCCTGCGCCGGGCCGCCGCCGTGGCCCCGATCTCCGACCTCCAGATCGAGTACTCCCTGATCTCCCGCGGCATCGAGGAGGAGATCCTGCCGACCGCCAGAGAGCTCGGCATCGGGGTCACGGCGTACGGGGTGCTCTCCCGCGGCCTGATCAGCGGCCACTTCTCCCGCGACCGCGAGCTGGCCCCGGGCGACTTCCGCGGGATGAGCCCCCGCTTCCAGGGCGAGAACCTCCAGCGCAACCTCGATCTGGTCGAGGCACTGCGCAAGGTGGCCGCGGAGAAGGGCGTGAGCGTCGCCCAGACCGCCATCGCCTGGGTGCTCGCCCAGGGCCCGCTCCAGGGCGTCGACATCGTGCCGCTGGTCGGGGCCCGGCGCCGGGACCGGCTGGCCGAGGCACTCGGTGCCATGCGGGTGGAGCTGACCCCGGCGGACCTCGCGGCCATCGAAGCGGCGGTCCCGGCGGGAGCGGCGGCCGGCGACCGCTACCCGGCAGCCCAGATGGCCCACCTGGACAGCGAACACTGAGCGGGCGGTACGGTCGTACCCATGCCCTCCGCTGCCGCCGAGCCCCTGACCCCCGAGCGCATCCTCGAAACGACCGAGGAGGTGCTGCGGCGCTTCGGCCCGGGCAAGGCGACCGTGGTGGACGTGGCCCGCGCCCTGGGCGTCAGCCACGGCAGCGTGTACCGGCACTTCCCGTCGAAGGCGGCACTGCGCGAGGCCGTCACGGACCGCTGGCTCGCCAAGAGCGTGGTCGCACTGGAGCGCATCGCCTCGGCTCCGGCCGAGGCGGCCCCCTCCAAGCTGGAGGCATGGCTCGGAGCGCTCTTCGAGGCCAAGCGGCAGAAGGCCGGGGCGGATCCCGAGCTGTTCGCCACCTACACCGTGCTGCTCGCCGAGAACAGCGGGGTGGTCGACACCCACCTGACCCAGCTCATCGACCAGCTGGCGCGGATCATCGCCGAGGGCGTCGCGGCCGGGACCCTGGCCGCGCCCGACGTCCCCGCGGCCGCCCGCGCCGTCTTCGACGCCACCGGGCGCTTCCACGATCCGCAGTACGCGGCCGACTGGATCTCGCCGACGATCGTGCCCGAGTTCGAGGCTGTCACCTCGCTCATCATCCGGGGTCTGCGCGCCTGACCTGGGACTGTGCCATCCGGGATGAGCCCCACTATCCGGAATGAGACCCTCCGGACAGCTTGGTGATCATTTGGCGTCAGTCCGCTTGTACATGCCCCCGCCATGTCTTTACGGTCCCCTTACCGCACACTTCACCAGGTACGTTCCAGGGGGAACCTTGTCCACCGACGTCTCACGCCCCGCACCTCCCGCGCGCTCGGGCGCGGCCGCCGCCGCCAGCTGGATCCTGACGATCGCTCTCAACGTGGTCGCACCGATCCTCACCTACAACACACTCACCGACGACCACGGCTGGAGCGAGTTCGCGGCTCTGCTCGTCAGTGGCGCCTGGCCGGTTCTCGACACCGCCATCGTCGTGGCCTGGCGGCGCAAGTTCGACGAATTCGCCCTGATCACCCTGGTATTCCTGGTGATCACGGCCGTCGTCTCGCTCGTCGGCGCCCACTCGGCGCGGGCACTGCTGATCAAGGACTCGGGCGTGACGGGCCTGTTCGGGCTGCTCTGCCTGGTGACCCTGGCCACGGCGCGCCCGCTGATGTTCTACTTCGGCCGCAAGTTCGCCACGGACGGCACCCCGGAGAGCACCGCCTGGTGGAACGGCCTGTGGCAGTACGAGGGTTTCCGCACCACGATGCGCCGCATGACCCTGGTCTGGGGCGTGGCCTACGTCACCGAGGCCCTGGTCCGGGTCGCCCTGGCCTTCGTCCTGAGCACCTCGACCATGGTGACGATCAGCCCGTTCATGATCTACGGGACCCTGGGCGGCCTGGCGCTGTGGACGGCCCGCTACGGCAAGCGCTCCCAGGCCGAGGGCGAGCGCCGTGCCGCCGAGGCGGCGGCCGAGGCCGGGGCCGGGGCGACGGCCGTGCGGACGGCCGGAGGGAGCCCCGCGGCCTGACCCGCCGCGCGGGAGCACACGAAAGCCGGTGGCCCGGTGCGCGGATCGCGCACCGGGCCACCGGCTTTCTCGCGTCGGGACCTAGCAGCCGAGCAGGCGGCTGCCGAGGTAGCTCTGGATCTGGTCCAGGGAGACGCGCTCCTGCTTCATGGTGTCGCGCTCGCGCACGGTCACCGCGTTGTCGTCCAGGGTGTCGAAGTCGACGGTGACGCAGAACGGCGTACCGATCTCGTCCTGGCGACGGTAGCGGCGGCCGATGGCACCGGCGTCGTCGAACTCGATGTTCCAGTTCTTGCGCAGGTCGGCGGCCAGGCCCTTGGCCTTCGGCGACAGCTGCGGGTTGCGGGACAGCGGCAGGACGGCGACCTTGATGGGCGCCAGGCGCGGGTCGAGGCGCATGACGGTGCGCTTCTCCATGACGCCCTTGGCGTTGGGGGCCTCGTCCTCGTTGTACGCGTCGAGCATGAAGGCGAGCATGGCGCGGTTCACACCGGCCGCCGGCTCGATGACGTACGGCGTGTAACGCTCGCCGGCCTCCTGGTCGAAGTACGTCAGGTCCTGGCCGGAGGCGGCGGAGTGCGCCTTGAGGTCGAAGTCGGTGCGGTTGGCCACGCCCTCCAGCTCGGAGAACTCGTTGCCACCGAAGTTGAAGCGGTACTCGATGTCGGCGGTGCGCTTCGAGTAGTGGGAGAGCTTCTCCTTCGGGTGGTCGTACCAGCGGATGTTCTCCTCGCGGATGCCGAGGTCGCGGTACCAGTTCCACCGCTCCTGCATCCAGTACTCCTGCCACTGCTCGTCCTCGCCCGGCTTGACGAAGAACTCCATCTCCATCTGCTCGAACTCGCGCGTGCGGAAGATGAAGTTGCCCGGCGTGATCTCGTTGCGGAAGGACTTGCCCATCTGCGCGATGCCGAACGGGGGCTTCTTGCGCGAAGTCGTCTGCACGTGGGCGAAGTTGGTGAAGATGCCCTGGGCGGTCTCCGGGCGCAGGTACGCCTTGGAGCCGGTGTCCTGGGTCGGGCCGAGGTGGGTCTCCAGCATGCCGGAGAACTGCTTGGGCTCGGTGAACTGGCCCTTCACACCGCAGTTGGGGCAGTTGATGTCGGCAAGGCCGTTGGCGGGCAGGCGGCCGTGCTTGGCCTCGTACGCCTCTTCCAGGTGGTCGGCACGCTGGCGCTTGTGGCAGGAGGTGCACTCGGTGAGCGGGTCCGAGAAGGTCGCGACGTGGCCGGAGGCCACCCACACCTCGGGGGCCAGGATCACGGAAGAGTCGAGGCCGACGACGTCCTCACGCCCGGTGACCATGGCCTTCCACCACTGGCGCTTGATGTTCTCCTTGAGCTCGACACCGAGCGGGCCGTAGTCCCAGGCAGCCCTGGAGCCGCCGTAGATGTCACTGCACGGGAAAACGAAGCCACGGCGCTTGCTCAGGCTGACGATGGTTTCGATCTTGTCGGCGGCCACGGTGCTCTCTTCATTACGAGGACGAACGGCGAAGTCTTTAGGTTACCGGCGCCCGCACCCCGCCTATCAAATCGGGGACCCCTTCTACGGACGACGACAGTCCGCTCACCTGGGTTTTTGACAATCGTTTCCATCTTTGATGAAAATGGATGTCATGAACGTACGACGCCTCATACCCACCGCCGCCCTCACCGGTGCCGTCGCCCTGGCCGCGACGGCCCTCACCGCCTGCTCCGGAGGCAACTCCGAGACCGGTGACGCCAAGGGCGGCAGACTGGGTGTGACGGCGTCGTTCTACCCGCTGCAGTTCCTCGCCGAGCAGATCGGCCAGGACCACGTGAAGGTCACGGGCCTCACCAAGCCGGGCGTCGAACCGCACGACCTGGAGATCACCCCCCGGCAGACCTCGCAGCTGGGCGACGCCGACGTGGTGCTCTACCTCAAGACCCTCCAGCCCGCCGTGGACAAGGCCATCGAGCTGTCCGGCGTGAAGAACGTCGTCGACGCCGCCACCCTCACCAAGCTGGAGACCCACTCCGCCGCCGGGCACGAGGGCCACGACCACGACCACGATCACGACCACGCGGCCGAGGGCGACGGGCACGACCACGGCGAGGCCGGCACCGACCCCCACGTGTGGCTGGACCCCGTCAAGTACGCGGAGATCGCCAAGGGCGTCGGCGCCGCGCTGGAGAAGGCCGACCCCTCCCACGCGGCCGACTACCGCAAGAACGCCGCCGAACTCGTCGCCAAGCTGGGCGCCCTGGACACCGAGTTCAAGGACGGCCTGCAGAACACGGCCACCAAGACCTTCATCACCACGCACTCCGCCTTCGGCTACCTCGCCGAGCGCTACGGCCTGGACCAGGAGGGCATCGCCGGCGTCGACCCCGAGGCCGAGCCCAGCCCGGCCCGGATGAAGGAACTCCAGGACGTCGCGAAGAAGGACAATGTGACGACCGTGTTCTTCGAGGCCCTGGCCAGCGACAAGACGGCCAAGGCCCTCGCCCGGGACACCGGCCTCAAGACCGATGTCCTGGACCCCCTCGAAGGCATCACCGACTCGTCCCAGGGCGCCGACTACTTCGAGGTCATGCGCTCCAACCTGAAGAACCTCCAGAAGGCACTCGGGAGCAAGTAATGGCAGTAACGGAGGCGCGCACCATGCAGTCCACTCGGCAAGACGACCCGGACCGGACCGTCATATCCCTGCGCGGGGCCACGGCCTCGCTCGGCTCGCGCCCCGTGCTGCGCGGGGTCGACCTCACCGTGCGCCGCGGTGAGGTCGTCGCCCTGCTCGGCGCCAACGGCTCCGGCAAGTCCACGGCCGTCCGCGCCGTCGTCGGCCAGGTCCCCCTGACCGCCGGCGAGCTGTCCCTCTTCGGCACCGACCTCAAGCGCTTCCGCCAGTGGTCGCGGATCGGCTACGTCCCCCAGCGCACCACCGCCGCCGGAGGCGTGCCCGCCACCGTCCGCGAGGTCGTCACCTCCGGCCGGCTGACCCGCACCCGCTTCGGGATGCTGCGCAAGGCCGACAAGGCCGCCGTCGAGCACGCCCTGTCCCTGGTGGACATGGAGGGCCACGCCGACGCCTCGGTCAACGCCCTCTCCGGCGGCCAGCACCAGCGCGTGCTCATAGCCAGGGCGCTCGCCGCCGAACCCGAACTCCTGATCATGGACGAGCCGATGGCCGGCGTGGACCTGGGCAACCAGGAGGTCCTGGCCAAGGCCGTACGCCGGCAGGTCGAGGCCGGGACCACCGTCCTGCTGGTCCTGCACGAGCTGGGCCCCCTGGAACCCCTGATCGACCGGGCGGTCGTACTGCGCGACGGCTGCGTCACGCACGACGGCCCGCCCCCCGAGGCCGTGGGGCAGCACGCCCTGCCGGGCCACGACCACGTACACCCCCACTCGGCGCACGACGCCGAACCCCTGCGGACGGGACTGCTGAGCTGATGGGCTTCCTCAACGACCCCTTCATGGTGCGCGCGCTGATCGCCGCCGCGCTGGTCGGCGTGACGGCGCCGGCGATCGGCACGTACCTGGTCCAGCGCCGCCAGGCGATCATGGGCGACGGTCTCGGCCACGTCGCGATGACCGGTGTCGCGCTCGGCCTGGTCACCAACACCAGCCCGGTGTGGATGGCCACCCTCGTGGCCGTCGTCGGCGCCGTCGCGATGGAGATGATCCGTTCCCGCGGCAGGACCAGCGGGGACGTCGCCCTGTCGCTGCTGTTCTACGGCGGCCTCGCGGGCGGCGTGATGATCGTGAACCTCGGCGGCAGCTCCACCTCCAAGCTCCTGGGCCCCATGTTCGGCTCGATCACCGCCGTCGCGCCCGAGGACGTCACCGCGATGGCGCTGCTCGCCGCCTTCGTCCTCGCCGTGGCCCTCGGCCTGCGCCGTCAGCTCTTCGCCGTCTGCCAGGACGAGGAGTTCGCCAAGGTCACGGGCCTGCCGGTGCGCCTGCTGAACCTGCTGATCGCGGTCACCGCCGCCGTCACCGTCACCGTCGCCATGCGCATCGTGGGACTGCTGCTGGTCAGCGCCATGATGGTGATCCCGGTCGCGGCCGCGCAGCGGATCACCCGGGGCTTCGCCGCCACGCTGGGGCTGGCCATCGGCATCAGCGTCACCGTGTCCCTGGTCGGCACGACCGCCACGTACTACCTCAACGCGCCGTCCGGCGCCGCGATCGTGCTGCTCGCCATCGCGGTGTTCATGGCCCTGACGGCCGTCTCGGCGCCCCTGGCCCGGCGCCGCGCGGCGTCCGCCCGCGCGGCGGAGGAGGTCTGTACGCGGAATGACGTGACAGTCTGAGAGGGACGGCCGCCTGGCACAATGGGCCGAGGCCGAAACGAGGAGGAACCGGTGGCGACTGCGCCTGGCGAGACGAATACCGCGCCAGTACGAGGACGGTCCACCCGGCAGCGGGCCGCAGTGGCGGCGGCGCTGGACGAGGTGGACGAGTTCCGCAGCGCCCAGGAGCTGCACGACATGCTCAAGCACCGCGGCGACTCCGTGGGCCTGACCACCGTGTACCGCACCCTGCAGTCCCTGGCCGACGCGGGCGAGGTCGACGTGCTGCGCACCAGCGACGGCGAATCCGTGTACCGGCGCTGCTCCACCGGCGAGCACCACCACCACCTGGTCTGCCGCAAGTGCGGCAAGGCGGTGGAGGTCGAGGGCCCCGCCGTCGAGAAGTGGGCGGACGCCATCGCGGCCGAACACGGCTACGTGAACGTGGCCCACACCGTCGAGATCTTCGGCACCTGCGCCGACTGCGCGGCGGCCGGCCAGTCGCGGTCCTAGCCCAAACGGGTCAGGTTCCGGTCGAAGAACGATCGGATCCGGTCGAGATCCTCGGGGGTCAGGGCGCAGCGCTTCGGCACCCAGCCCAGGTCCCCGTTGCGGAACACGAAGACGAACAGGCCCCCGGTCTCGGCCCAGCCCGTGTACTCGTCCCACCCGTAGGCCACCGCCGTCCCGTCGGGGCGGTGGTTCTGCGTGCCGAGCTCGGTGACCACCATCTTGTACTCGGGGTACTCGGCGGCCCAGCGGTACATCCGGCGCGCCGCGCGCCACCGCTCCAGCCAGAGGCAGAGGGTGCCGAGCGCCATCCCCAGCCCGAGGGTGGAGGCCAGGGCGGCCGGGTCCACCGCCCAGCCGTGCCGGGCCGTGATCAGCGGCAGCGGCGCCAGCGGGAGCACCACCAGCCACAGCAGCAGCTGCCTGCGGCCTCCGGGCGCCTTCAGGGCGCGCCAGCGCAGCAGTTCCCACACGTCGCGGCGGGTCGTGTCGTAGTAGAGCTCCGCCGCCCGTTCGGTCATGTCCATGGCGGCGGAGCCTAACGGAGGGGTCAGCTCGCGGAGCCCTCGGCCTGGTTCGGGACGGCGCCGCCGAAGCGGCGGTCGCGCTGGGCGTACTCCAGGCAGGCCGCCCAGAGGTTGCGGCGGTCGAAGTCCGGCCACAGCACGTCCTGGAAGACCATCTCGGCGTACGCGCTCTGCCAGAGCAGGTAGTTGGAGGTGCGCTGCTCGCCGCTGGGACGCAGGAACAGGTCCACGTCCGGCATGTCCGGGTAGTAGATGTACTTCGCGAAGGTCTTCTCGTTGACCTTCGACGGGTCCAGCCGGCCGGCGGCCACGTCACGGGCGATCGCCTGCGCCGCGTCGGCGATCTCCGCGCGGCCGCCGTAGTTCACGCAGAAGTACAGGGTCATCGCGTCGTTGTCGACGGTCTGCTCCTGGGCGATCTGGAGCTCCTGGACAACGGACTTCCACATCTTCGGCATGCGGCCGACCCAGCGGATCCGGATGCCGAGCTCGTTCATCTCGTCGCGGCGGCGGCGGATGACGTCGCGGTTGAAGTTCATCAGGAAGCGGACCTCGTCGGGCGAGCGCTTCCAGTTCTCCGTCGAGAAGGCGTACAGGGACAGGTTCTTGACGCCCATCTCCAGGCAGCCCTTGAGCACGTCGAGCACGACGCCCTCGCCCACCTTGTGGCCCTCGGTGCGCGGCAGGCCGCGCTCCTTGGCCCAGCGGCCGTTGCCGTCCATGACGACGGCGACGTGGTTCGGGACCAGCTCGCCGGGGATCTTCGGCGGACGCGCACCGGACGGGTGCGGCTCGGGAACCTTGTACTCGCGGCGAGAGCGCCCCAGAATCCCGCGTCGTGCCATGTGCCCAGCTCCTATTTCTCGACGTAACGCAGGGAGCGTAGCCCGCGTTCCAGATGCCAGTGCAAATAGGCCGAGACCAGCCCGCTGCCCTCCCGCACGTGGCGCGCCTCGCAGGCGTCCGCGTGTTTCCAGTCGCCCGTCAGCAGTGCGCTGAGCAGTGCGATGGCCTCCGACGAGGGTACGACGGAGCCGGGGACGCGGCAGTCTGCGCATATGACCCCGCCCGCGGCTACGGAGAAGTGCCGGTTGGGGCCGTGGATCCCGCATTTCGCGCAGTCCTCGAAGCTGGGCGCGTAGCCGTTGACGGCGAGGGAGCGCAGCAGGAAGGCGTCGAGGATGAGGTGGGGTTCGTGTTCGCCGCGCGCGAGCGTGCGCAGGGCGCCGACCAGCAGCAGGTACTGCTGGACGGAGGGTTCGCCCTCGTTCTCGGTGAAGCGTTCGGCGGTCTCCAGCATCGCGGTGCCGGCGGTGTAGCGGGCGTAGTCGGTGACGATGCCGTTGCCGTAGGGGGCGATGATCTCGGTCTGGGTGCACAGCGGCAGGCTGCGGCCGATCAGCTCGCTGCCGCGGGCGAAGAACTGCACGTCGGCGTGGGAGAAAGGTTCCAGCCCGGCGCCGAACTTGGACTTCGTACGGCGCACCCCGCGGGCGACGGCCCGTACGCGGCCGTGACCGCGGGTGAGCAGCGTGATGATGCGGTCCGCCTCACCCAGCTTCTGGGTGCGCAGCACGATGCCGTCGTCGCGGAACAGGCTCATGCGCCCATTGTCACCTGTGCGGGGCCCCGTACGGGGACAGCGCTCGCCCCCGCCGGGACCGTGGTCCGGGCGGGGGCGGCACCCCTTGGGAGGATCAGGGGGCGGTGGTCCCGGCCTCGTCGGCCTTCACGGACTTCTCCGCCCCGGCCGGCGCCGCCACCGGCTGGGCGGGCAGCTCGACCGGCGGGGTGGCCGGCTCGGTCTGCGGGGCGGACGGGGCGTCGTCCCCGGCCAGACCGTTGAAGACCAGGTTGAGGAGGATCGCCGCCGTGGCACCGAGGGTGACACCGCTGTTGAGGAGCGAGGAGACGTCCGGGCTGACGTGCTTGTCGAAGTAGGCCGGAACCGTGGCGGGGAAGAGCGCGAAGGCCAGCGAGACACCGACGATCAGGGCGTTCTTCTCCTCCTTCAGGTCCACCTTGGCGAGGGTCTGGATACCGGCCAGGGCGACCATGCCGAACATCACGGTGGCGGCGCCGCCGAGGACGCCCGGCGGGACGGAGGCGACGATCGCGGCGGCCTTGGGGATCAGGCCGAGCACGATCATGAAGGCGCCGGCTGCCACGACCACGAAGCGGCTCTTGACCTTGGTCATCCGCACCAGGCCGACGTTCTCGGCGAAGGCCACGTACGGGAAGGAGTTCAGGATGCCGCCGAGGGCGGTGGCGGCGCCGTCGGCGCGCAGGGCGCGGGCCACGGTCTCGCTGTCGACCTCCTTGCCGACGATGTCGCCGACCGCGTACGTGTCACCGGTGGTCTCGACCATGGTGATCAGCATGACGATCAGCATGAGGAGGATCGGGAACCATTCGAACTTCGGGGCGCCGAAGTGGAAGGGCGTGGTGACGCCGATCCAGTCGGACTGGCCGACGCCGGCGAACTTCGCGTCGCCGAGCAGGAAGGCCGCCAAGGTACCGCCGACCAGGCCGAGCAGGATGCCGATGCTGCGCAGGAACGGTCCGCCGAACTTCATCAGGACGAGGATGAAGAGCATGGTGCCGCCGGCGTAGGCCAGCTGCGTCGGGACGCCGCCGTCGGCGATCGTCGGGGCGCCGCCGGCCGCGTCCTTGAGGCCGACCGGGATCAGGACGATGCCGAGGACCGTGATGACCGTGCCGGTGACCACCGGCGGGAAGAGCCGCATGACCGCGCGGAACGCCTTGGCGGGCAGCCAGGCGAAGGCGAAGGTGGCCAGACCGGCCGTGATGACCGCGCCGTAGATGACCAGCAGGGCCGCGGTCCCGCCGCCGGCGCCGAGACCGATGGCGATCATCGGCGAGACCGCCGTGAAGGTCACGCCCTGGATCAGCGGGAGCCGCGCGCCGACCCTGCCGATGCCCCATGCCTGGATGATCGAGGCGATACCGCAGGTGAAGAGGTCCGCGTTGATCAGGTAGACGAGCTGTTCCGGGCTCAGCTTGAGCGCGCTGCCGACGATGATCGGGACGATCACCGCACCGGCGTAGAAGGCGAGTACGTGCTGGAATCCGTACAGCGCGAGCTTGGGGAGGGGGAGCACCTCGTCGACCGGGTGCGAGCTCTGCTCTCCGTTGGCGGAAAGCCGGGCGGCGACACGTGCCATCTCTGCCTTGCCCTTCAAAGGTAGGTAATTGAGAGGAAGCTGGTTGTCCCTGGTCGGAGTGGGTCGCTAACCCGTTGGTCCGCCGGGGTTTCAGGGGGAACACGGAGATCGAAGCCCCGCTGTGTTTCCGGCGGTGTCTCGTCGTGTGACCGGAATTGAACGCCTGTGGAAGTGCTCACACATATCGTCGACTTCTACAAAGTGTTGACGTCCCGGGACATCCGATCTGGAGGTTCCACCAGTGGTGCGAGCACGGCGACGGGGGTATGGCCCCGGGCTCCGAAAGACCCCGCCGCGGCTGTGCGGCAGCGAAGCGCACGGGCTCTGACGTGCCCGGACGTCGGCGAGGGGCTTCCGCGTGGCAAAGGGGAGCGCATGATTTCGGCCGTCCGCATGCTGGATGGCCGGATGAGGAGGGAGCACCTCCACCCCGTGGCACGGATCCCGTGGGGCCCCGGTTCACCCCCGTGAGGCCGGATCGTTACGTCCTCCGGGGCCGCCGGAGCCCGCTGCGGGCCCCCTGCGGGGCCCTGCGCAGGCCCCGGAACGCACCGGGGCCCGGCCGGGTCTGCCCCCGGCCGGGCCCTGGTCGGCGTACGCGCGTCGACTACGGCGCCCGCACCGCCGACAGCAGCCGGGCCACCTCCTGCGCGTCCATGCGCAGCGCGGCACCGACGGTGGCCAGCACCTCGCGCTCGGCGGGGATGTACGGCCCGTCCGCGAGGGCGATCCGGGCGCCCTGGAGCAGGATCGATGCGCGGCCCGGTCCGGCCAGGTGCGGAGCCAGTGGTTCCAGCGCCTCGTGGAGCTCTATCGACAGGGCGGCCCCGCAGCACTCGGGCCCTTCGTAGAGCCCGAGCCGGCCCTCGTCGGTGGCCAGGGCCTCCACCATGGACTCCAGCTGCTCCTCCGTGCAGTCCTGGAACCCGGCGGCCCGTACGGCCGCCACGGCGGCCTCCAGCGCGCTGCGCGAGGAGGTGCCGCCGGCCGCCAGCACCGCGAGGGCGACCGTGTGCGCGGCGTCGCGCAGCAGCGCGGAGAAGCGGGTGGTGGTGAGGTGGTCGAGCACCTCGGTGTCGAAGCGGTCCCGGCAGGCCTGGCACTCGACGACGGGGCCCGCGTCCCCGCGCGGCAGCAGCGGCACTCCGAGCACGGTGAAGCGGCGGCGCCCGGTGCGCCGGCGGTAGTTGCGGTCACCGCCGCAGCCGGGGCAGAAGAACTCCCCGTCGCCCACGGTGCTCCAGGTGGTACGGATGCCCCAGGCCGTCAGCTTCCGGCCGTCCCCACCCCGAACTGGCAGCACGTCGCACCTCCGTCACCTTCCGGCAGCATCGCCGGGTTGGCGTGATGTTAGCCACATCGGTGAGGATGCGTCAGTCGTGTGACAAGACAACATCGGGCGGGGGCGCGCAGTTGGCCGAGTTGCGCCCCCGTCGCCGTGTGCGCCCCCCGGCGCCTTCGCGCAGTCCCTACCCTCGGCGCCATGAACGAGAAGTCCTGTCTGGTCACCGGTGCCGCGAGCGGCATCGGCCGGGCCACGTCCCTGCTGCTGGCCCGCTCGGGGGCCCGGCTGACCGCCGCCGACGTCAACGCCGACGGCCTGGAGGCCCTGCGCGCGGAACTGGCCGGTGAGGGCCGGAGCATCACCGTCGTCACCGGTGACGTGTCCGATCCCGGGGCCAACCGCGCGATGGTCGCGGCGGCGGTCGGCGCCTACGGCCGCCTCGACGTCGCCGTGGCGAACGCCGGGGTGCTCCCCCTTTCGGACGTACGCGAGACCAGTCCCGAGGACTGGGACCACGTGATGGCCGTCGACGGCCGGGGAATGTTCCTGACCTGCAAGTACGCGATCGAGGCGATGACCGCGCAGACCCGTCCCGGCGGGGCGCTGGTGTGCGTGTCCTCGATCTCGGGCGTCGCCGGACAAGCGCGCCAGGCGGCTTACGGGCCCGCGAAGTTCGTGGCCTCCGGGCTGACCAAGCACCTGGCGGTGGAGTGGGCCGCGCACGGGATCCGCGTCAACGCGGTGGCGCCCGGAACCATCCGCACGGAGCGGGTGATCGCGCTGGCGGACGAGCCGGGCGGGCCGGAGTACCTGGCCGAGGTGACCGCCGCCCATCCGATGGGCCGGCTCGGCGAGCCGGAGGAGGTGGCCCGGGTCATCGCTTTCCTCGCCTCGGACGCGGCGTCCTTCGTCACGGGCGCGGTGCTCCCGGTCGACGGCGGCTACCTGGCCCGCTGAGGGCCCGTACGGCTCCCCGGAACGGCGGAACCCCTCCCCCTGCCGTGCGGCGGGGGGCGGGGTTCTCGTACGGGGGTCGTACGGGCGTCAGCGGCCCGCGCGGTTGACGGCGGAGATGACCGCCTTCAGGGAGGCGCGGGTGGTGTTGGCGTCGATGCCGATGCCCCACAGGACGCGGCCGTCGATCGCGCACTCGATGTACGAGGCGGCCACGGCGGAGGCGCCCTCGCTCATCGTGTGCTCGGTGTAGTCCAGCAGGCGGGCGTCGACGCCGATGCCGGCCAGCGCGTCGAAGAAGGCCGAGATCGGACCGTTGCCGGTGCCGTTCAGGACCGTCTCCACGCCGTCCACGACCGCCTCGACGGTCAGCGTGTCCGTGCCGTCCTTGTCGGTGGCGGTCGAGCCGGAGCGCAGCTGGATGCGGCCCCACGGGTTCTCGGGGTTGGGCAGGTACTCGTCGGAGAAGACGTCCCAGATCGCCTTCGGCGTGACCTCGCCGCCCTCGGCGTCGGTCTTGGCCTGGATGATCCGCGAGAACTCGATCTGCATGCGGCGCGGCAGGTCCAGCTTGTGGTCGTTCTTCAGGACGTAGGCGATGCCGCCCTTGCCGGACTGCGAGTTGACGCGGATGACCGCCTCGTAGGAGCGGCCGACGTCCTTCGGGTCGATCGGCAGGTACGGGACCGCCCACTCGATGTCGTCGACGGTCTTGCCCCGGGCGGCCGCGTCGGCCTCCATGGCGTCGAAGCCCTTCTTGATGGCGTCCTGGTGGGAGCCGGAGAAGGCGGTGTAGACCAGGTCGCCCGCGTAGGGGTGGCGCGGGTGGACCTCCATCTGGTTGCAGTACTCGCTGGTGCGACGGATCTCGTCGATCTGCGAGAAGTCGATCTGCGGGTCGATGCCCTGGGAGAACAGGTTCATGCCCAGCGTGATCAGGTCGACGTTGCCGGTGCGCTCGCCCTGCCCGAACAGGCAGCCCTCGACGCGGTCGGCGCCGGCCATCAGGGCCAGCTCGGCGGCGGCGACGGCGGTGCCGCGGTCGTTGTGCGGGTGCACGGAGATGCAGACGTGCTCGCGGCGGGTCAGGTTGCGGGCCATCCACTCGAAGCGGTCCGCGTGGGTGGAGGGCGTCGAGCGCTCCACGGTGGCGGGCAGGTTCAGGATGATCTCGCGGCCCTCGGCCGGCTGCCAGACGTCGCAGACGGCCTCGCAGACCTCCAGGGCGAAGTCCAGCTCGGTGTCGGTGAAGATCTCCGGGCTGTACTGGTAGCCGAAGGTGGTCTCCGGGCCCAGCAGCTTCTCGGCGTACTCCATGACCAGGCGGGTGCCGTCGACGGCGATCTGCTTGATCTGCTCCTTCGAGCCGCGGAAGACGACCCGGCGGAAGGTGGGGGCGGTGGCGTTGTACAGGTGCACGGTGGCGCGCTTGGCGCCGACCAGGGACTCCACGGTCCGCTCGATCAGGTCCTCGCGGGCCTGGGTCAGTACGGAGATGGTGACGTCGTCCGGGATCGCGCCCTCTTCGATGATGGAGCGGACGAAGGCGAAGTCGGTCTCGCCGGAGGAGGGGAAGCCGACCTCGATCTCCTTGTAGCCCATGCGCACCAGCAGGTCGAACATCTCGCGCTTGCGGGCGGGGGTCATCGGGTCGATCAGCGACTGGTTGCCGTCGCGCAGGTCGGTGGAGAGCCAGCGGGGGGCCTTGGTGACGCGGGCGTCCGGCCAGGTGCGGTCGGGGATGTCCACCTGCTCGTACCGGCCGTACTTGTGGATCGGCATCCCGGAGGGCTTCTGGGTGTGGGTCGCGCTGGTGATGGGCGTGGGGCGACCGACAAAAGGCTGCTGGCTCATGGCGTTGGGCTCCTCGCGTGTCCGCGTGTAGTTCGCTGGGACGGCCGACGGCGGTAGTGAAAACCGCAACACCAAACTCCGCGGGGAGGGGGTCGGCCTACGACTACAGACCCTCGCCGCGGCAGCTAAGGAGAAGCAGCCCGAAACGCATGATGGGCCGAGCCTAGCCGAGCCGCGCCGTATCGCGAGGACCTGTTTCAGTATGCAAGACCCCCACGTCCGTTTTGCACCTTTTGTGGGTTACGTCTCGGTCTCTCCGGTGAGGTCCGGCGAATCCGTCAACGCGGCATGACGGCTTTCAGACAGTCGAATGAATCATGGTCGCTGCTAGTGACATCGAGGTGACCCACTGCCACATTTCCGGCATGGACGCCTCCCACACCCCTGACCACGCCCGCCTCCACCCCGTCTTCTGCACCGTCGTGCCGCCGCACCTGCTCGACCGGGCCGCCCGGTCCGCGGACTCCGCCCGCGCCGACGCCGCGCAGCGCACCCTGGAGCTGGACGCCTCCCTGCGGACCCGGCGCCGGATCAGCGCCGTCCGGGGGATCGCCCCGCCCGCGCCGGAAGCGCCCGCGGCGGACGGGCCCCACCGGACGATCTACGACTCCCAGCACCGCACCCGGCTGCCCGGGAAGAAGGTCCGCGGGGAGGGGGCCGAGCCGAGCAAGGACGCCACCGTGAACCGCGCGTACGCCGGGCTGGGCGCCACGTACGACCTCTTCCTCAAGGGGTACGGGCGGCGCTCGATCGACGGCTCGGGGCTCCCCCTGGACGCGAGCGTGCATTACGGCCAGGACTACAACAACGCCTTCTGGGACGGGCAGCAGATGGTCTTCGGCGACGGTGACGGCGACCTCTTCCTGGACTTCACCGTGTCCGTGGACGTCATCGGGCACGAGCTGACCCACGGGGTCACCCAGTACACGGCCAACCTCGACTACCACGGCCAGTCCGGGGCCCTCAACGAGTCGATGTCCGACGTGTTCGGCTCCCTGATCAAGCAGTACTCCCTCGGCCAGAACGCCGACGAGGCGGACTGGCTGATCGGTGCCGGGCTGCTCGGCCCGAACGTGACCGGGGTCGCGCTGCGTTCGATGAAGGCGCCCGGCACGGCGTACGACGACGACGAGCTCGGCAAGGACCCGCAGCCGGCCACGATGGACGGCTACGTCACCACCTCGCGCGACAACGGCGGGGTCCACATCAACTCCGGCATCCCCAACCACGCCTTCTACATCGTGGCGAGCGAGCTCGGCGGCAAGGCCTGGGAGCGGGCCGGGCAGATCTGGTACGACGCCCTCACGGGCGGGCAGCTGGAGGCGCGGGCGGACTTCGCGGCCTTCGCCCGGCTCTCCACGGCGGCGGCCGTCGCCCGCTACGGGGAGGGCGGCGCCGAGCACCAGGCCCTCCAGAAGGCGTGGGCGGCCGTCGGCCTGGGGTAGCGGGCCCTCCTGGGGTATGAAGGGCCGCATGCGGATCGAAGTGGTGCGGACGGGCGGTTTCGCGGGGATCGAGCGCCGGGCCGAGGTGGACACCTCGGGCCGGCCCGACGAGGACGAGCTGCGGGCACTGGCCCTGCTGGCACTGAGGCCCGACCCGGCGGCCGGCCGGGGTGCGGGAGGGGTGCGGGACGGGTTCTCGTACCGGATCACGGTGGACGGGCGGACGGTGTCCTGCCAGGACCCGCACCTCTCGGACGCCCAGCGGAGCCTGATCTCGCGGCTGCTGAAGGAGGGTGCCTGAACGGGGCTCCGGAAAGCGGGTGACCGAGGGGCTCCGGAAAGCGGGTGACCGGGCGGGGCGGCTTTGCTTGGATGGCCGGATGAGCGAAACGATCTTGGCTGCCCTGGAGCGGTACTACGACACCGTCCCCCGTGTGGGCGGCGCGCGGGGTGAGGACTTCGGTCCGCTGACCCTCTTCGTCCAGGAGGGCGAGGGCTGGCCCTACTACGCGCGGCCCGCACTCGGCGGCCCCGCCGGCGTGCGCGCCGGGGACGTACGGAAGGTGCTGGAGAGGCAGCGGGAGCTGGGAGTGCCCGAGGCGTTCGAATGGGTGGCCGAAACCAGTCCCTCCTTGCGGGCCGCCGTGGAAGCGGCCGGGCTGCACGTCCACGCGCACCCGCTGATGGTGCTGGACGCGGCTGCGCAACCCCTGCCTCCGCACCCGGAGGTACGGCTGCTGGACGCCGACGACCCGCTGCTGAGGGCCGCGGTGACCGTGCCCGCGCTGGCCTTCGCCGCTCCGGGGACGGCCACGGGCGAGGCCGGGACCGCCGAGCTGGCGGCGGCGCTGGAGGACCCGGGGACCGAGGCCCGCCGGGCCCGCGTCTCGGGCATGCTCGCGGACGGCCGCACCGGCATGGCCGCGGCGGTACGCGACGGGGTGGTGCTCTGCTCCGGCCAGTACAACCCGGTCGGCGGGGTCGCCGAGGTCGTCGGCGTCGGCACGCTGCCCGCCGCCCGCCGCCAGGGGCTGGCCCTCGCGGTGACGGCGGCCCTGGTCGCGCACGCGCTGGAGCGGGGTGCCCGGACCGTGTTCCTGTCGGCCGGCGACGAGGACGTGGCCCGGATCTACGGCCGCGCCGGCTTCCGCCGCGTGGGCACGGCCCTGATCGCGGAGCCTGCGGCGCGGGACGCCTGAACGGCGGGACGCCTGAGCGGCGGGGCGACGGGCAGCGGGGCGACGGGGCGGCCTGTCAGCGGGGCGACGGGCGGGAGCAGCCGTCTTTTTGCCGGAACGGCAACGATGTTTGCCGCAGGGCCCCGCCGGACGCAGCATCGCCGGTGTCCCTGCCGGCACCACCGAGGAGGCCCCGTGGCCGACCACCAGCCGCACGACCGTCAGCACACCCCCGAGAGCGGCTCCGGCCGGGCGTACTGGGACGGCCGCTACCGCGAACGCGAGCGGGTCTGGAGCGGCGCCGCCAACGCCGTCCTGGTCCGGGAGGCCGCGGACCTGGCCGCCGGCCGGGCCCTGGACCTGGGCTGCGGCGAGGGCGGCGACGCGATCTGGCTGGCCCGGCGCGGCTGGCGGGTGACGGGGACCGACATCTCCGGCGTGGCCCTGGAGCGGGCGGCCGAGCACGCCGCCGGGGCCGGGGTCGCCGACCGGGTGCGGTGGGAGCGGCACGACCTGGCCGAGTCCTTCCCCGCCGGGGAGTTCGACCTGGTCTCCGCCTGCTTCCTGCACACCTTCGGGGAGTTCCCGCGCGAGCGGATCCTGCGGACGGCCGCCGCGGCCGTGGCCCCCGGCGGGGTGCTGCTGGTGGCCGGCCACGCGGGCTGGGCGCCCTGGCAGGACACCTCGGCCATGGACCCGCTCCAGCGCGCGGTCCGCTTCCCCACCCCCGACCGGGTCGTGGCGGAGCTGGAGCTGCCCGAGGGGGCCTGGGAGGTGCTGCTGGCCGAGGAACACGAACGGGTCCAGAACATGCCGGACGGCACGCCCCGGACCCGTACGGACAACGCGGTGAAGGTCCGGCGCCTGGCCTAGGCCGGGCCCGGGCCGCTAGAAACCGAGCTTGCGCAGCTGCTTGGGGTCGCGCTGCCAGTCCTTGGCGACCTTCACGTGCAGGTCGAGGAAGACCGGGGTGCCGAGCAGCGCCTCGATGTGCTTGCGCGACTTCATGCCGACCTCCTTCAGGCGCGAGCCCTTGGGGCCGATGATGATGCCCTTCTGGCTGGGGCGCTCGATGTAGACGTTGGCGTGGATGTCGAGCAGCGGCCGGTCCGCGGGCCGGTTCTCGCGCGGGATCATCTCCTCGACGACGACCGCGATGGAGTGCGGGAGCTCGTCGCGCACGCCTTCGAGGGCGGCCTCGCGGATCAGCTCCGCGACCATCACCATCTCGGGCTCGTCGGTGAGGTCGCCCTCCGGGTAGAGCGGGGGGCTCTCGGGCAGCAGCGGGGCGATCAGGTCGGCCAGCAGCTGGACCTGGTTGTCGCCGACCGCCGAGACGGGGACGATCTCGGCCCACTCGATGCCGAGTTCCGCGCCGAGCTGGTGGATGGCCAGGAGCTGCTCGGCGAGGGCCTTCGACTCGACCAGGTCGGTCTTGGTCACGATGGCGATCTTGGGGGTCTTCTTGATCGCCGCGAGTTCCTTGGCGATGAACTTGTCGCCGGGACCGAGCTTCTGGTCGGCGGGCAGGCAGAAGCCGATGACGTCGACCTCGGCCCACGTGGTGCGCACGACGTCGTTCAGCCGCTCGCCGAGCAGGGTGCGCGGCTTGTGCAGCCCGGGGGTGTCGACCAGGACCAGCTGGGCGTCGGGGCGGTGCACGATGCCGCGGACGGTGTGCCGGGTGGTCTGCGGCCGGTTGGAGGTGATCGCGACCTTGGTGCCCACGAGCGCGTTGGTCAGGGTCGACTTGCCCGCGTTGGGGCGGCCGACGAAACAGGCGAAGCCCGCGCGGTGCGGGGCGGTGGGCTCGGGGGAACGATCGCTCATACGGGCCATTCTCCCCGATGCCGCTCCCAGCGCCGACCAGGCCGCCGCCGCGAGGGTCAGGGCGAGTGCCAGAACGGGGGCGAGCAGGGGGTGCGCGGCGTGGTCGGCGCCGCCGGTGGCGCTCACCCCGGAGGCTTCGGCGCGCACCGTCAGCCGGGTCCACTCCAGGGGCGGCGGTCCGTCCCAGCGGGTGGTGAGGCGGGCCTGCTGACCGGGCAGCAGCTCGGCGGGCAGGCCCGTGAGCGCGCGGTGCAGCAGGGGGCGGCCGAGGGTCCCGGTGGCGGTGAGGACGGCGCGGGGCCGCAGGGTGACGTTGCCGAGGTTGCGCAGGGTGTACGAGACCTCCGTGCCCGCGCCGCCCGCGGGGGCGACGGCCCGTACGTCCTCCACCGCGAGGGCGGGCGCGGTGGGCCCCGCGACCCGCAGGTAGAGCCGGGCCCCGACGGCCTGCCGGATCCCGATGCCCGCCGCGGTGCCCGCGGTGGCGGCCGGCGCGTCCTCCAGGGCCACGAGGGCGCCCGGGTGGTCCCCGGGCTCGGCCCGGTCGGGGACGCTCAGCTCGAAGCCAACGTCCACCGTCCCCCGGGCCGGCACGGTGACCCGGTCCCGCTCCAGCCGCACCCACTCCGCGGGGGCGCCGCGCGGCTCGTCGGGGCCTCGCAGGGCGAAACCGCCGTCGCGGGCGGTGTTGTGGGCGTCGGCGGCGTAGAGCCGGAAGGTGCGCGGCCGGTCGGTGCGGTTGGCGATGGTGACGGTGTCCCGGACGGTTCCGCCGGGGGGCGCGGCGAGGTAGAAGTACGGGCGCTGCCCGACGGCGGTGGCAGCGGGCAGCACGGACCACTGCCCGTTGTCGGCGGCGGCCGCCGACCGGGCGGGCCCCAGCAGCGCGAACAGGGCGAGCGCCGCCGCGGCCAGGACGGCGGCCGCGGTCCGGATCACGACAGGGTCAGGGTCAGCACCGCCGTGTACGCCCCCGGCGGGGTGTAGGCGGGGACCCGCAGGGCGACGGTGGCGTCGATGGTGAAGGTGCCCCCGGTCAGGGGGGCGTCGGCGGTGGACGCCAGCACCGCGCCGTCCGGGCCGACCGGGCCCGGGCTGCCCGGCGCGCAGGGGCTGGGGCTGCCCGGCGCGGCCGTGCAGGAGGGGGTCCAGGAGAGGGAGCCGCCCGGGATGCGCAGGCCGCCGGGGCCCGCGAAGTCGCCGACCCGGCCGACCAGCGACCACCCCGCCGGGCCGCCCCGGGCGTCCTTGACGGTGACCGTGCCGATCCGGCCGGGGGCCGCGCCGCCGTCCCCGTACGGGACCGCGCCGAGGGTCACCGCGTCACCCGTCTGGGTCATGGCGAGGCTGCCCGGCTCGACGGTCGCCGTCAGCCGCTGGGTGCCGGGCGGTGTCACGGCCGGCTCGACCACCGTGTACGCGGCCGGGCCCGTGCCCCGCCCCGCCGACCAGGCCGCGCCCTCGTACGCCACCACCGCCGTCGTGGCCCGGTCCGTGACGGGCAGCAGCGCGGTGACCTCCCCGCGCGCGTCCGCGGTGGCCGCCACCCGGTCGGCGGTCTCGGCGGTGCCCGCGCGGCCCGTCACGGTCACGGCGGTGCCCGGGGCGAAGCCCGCCCCGGTGACGGTGACCCGGGCGCCCGGGGCTCCGTAGCCGGAGCCCAGCAGGACGCGGCGCAGGTTGGCGGTGGGCAGTGCGGTGGCGGTGAGGCGCTCCGAGACGGGTGCGCCGGTGACGCCGCAGACCGTGTCCAGGTCGAGGAGGTGGCCGGTGTGGAGGGTGTAGGTGCCGGGGGCGAGGGTGATCGCGCCCGGGGAGGTGACGGTGAAGGTGCCGGTCATGGTGACGGCGGGCAGGGCGGCCCCCATCTGCACGGGCTCGTTGCGCTTGGCGCCGACCACGGTGACCTCGCCGCTCTGCGCGCCGCCGAGCAGGACCGTCCCGGCCGGGGTGAGGACGTCGGCGGGCAGGGGTGCGGGCAGCGGGTTCACGGCCGGGGACCGGGCCACCCGGTAGGTGACGGTCACGATGTCGCCGACGCGCGGGGCGGGGTTGTCGACGGTGATCCGGGCCGTGGTGGGGCCGTCGGCGGGCGGCAGACCGGCTTCCTGGGGCGGCAGGCAGTGCGCGGGGAACTCCACCTGCCCCGGGGGCGTTTCCTCCACGGCGGCAGCCGGACCGCCCAGCGCTCCCCCGCTCGCGGCCGCGAGCACGGCCATGCCGACGGCCGCCCGCCATCCCCTGCTGCGCGCGCGTGTTCGCACCTGAGCCCCCCGCGTTCCGTCGCCCCGTTCCGTCGCCCCGACAGGGGGACATTCACGAGCGGGCGGCGGGAGAAGTCAATGCACGGACCCGGCACGAACTGATGGCCCATCAGGATATGGCACCGTGTCGGGCGCCGCCGCCTTCCCGGGCGCCCGCGGGGCCGCCTCCGCCGCCCGGAAGGTGCGCCGGTAGGCCGTCGGGCTCACCCCCAGCGCCGCCTGGACGTGCTTGCGCAGCGACTGGGCCGTGCCGAAGCCCGTCTCCCGCGCCACCGCCTCCATCGGCAGCTCGGTGCGCTCCAGCAGCCGCCGGGCCCGCTCCACCCGCTGGGCGGTGATCCACTCGCCGGGGCTGACCCCGGACTCCTCGCGGAAGCGGCGCGTGAAGGTCCGTACCGACATGGCCTCCTGCCGGGCGAGGTCGCCGAGCCGCAGCGGTTCGTGCAGCCGGTCCAGCACCCAGGCGCGCGCCGCCGAGGTGCTGGCCCGCTGCGGCTCGGGCACGGGGCGGGCGACGAACTGCGCCTGTCCGCCCTCCCGGTGGGGCGGCACGACGGTCCGCCGGGCGGTGTCGTTGGCGACGGCCGCGCCGTGGTCGCGGCGCACGATGTGCAGGCACAGGTCGATGCCCGCGGCGACCCCGGCCGAGGTCAGCACGTCCCCGTCGTCGGTGTAGAGCACGCCCGCGTCCACCCGCACCCGCGGGAACGTCCGCTGGAAGTGCTCGGCCCAGGCCCAGTGGGTGGTGGCCGGGCGGCCGTCCAGGTAACCGGCGGCGGCCAGGACGTAGCCCCCCGTACAGATGGACACCATCCGGGTGCCGGGCCGGACGTGCGCGAGGGCGGCGGCGAGCTCCTCGGTCAGCCGGCCCTCGGAGTGCACCGGCCCCAGCTCGTGCGAGGCGGGCACCACGACCGTGTCGGCCGTCGCCAGCAGCTCCGGGCCGTGTTCCACGTGGATGGCGAAATCGGCGTCCGTGCGCACCGGCCCGGGAGCGGTCCCGCAGGTCAGGACCGTGTACAGGGGCCGTCCCGCCGGGTCCCAGGCCCGGCCGAAGATCCGGTGCGGAATGCCGAGCTCGAAGGGCAGCAGCCCGGCGAGCGCGAGGACGACGACGCGGTGGGTCCGGGGGCTGCGTTCCGTGGCCATGGCCCGATCGTAGCGAACCATGTCGGTCAGGCCACTGTCGCCGGGGTCCCGCAGGCCGGAAGCTGTCGACGTGACGCAGACAGCACCCCCCTCCACGACCCGCACGCCCGCTCCCCGCCGGGCCGGACGCATCCACCGCGCCTGGTTCGCCGCGGCCGTCGCCTTCGTGACGATCATCGGCGCGGCCGCCTTCGCCTCCCTCCCCGGACTGCTCATCGAGCCGTTGCACGCGGAGTTCGACTGGTCGCGCGGCACGATCGGCTTCGCGGTCTCCGTCAACCTCGCGCTCTACGGGCTCACCGCGCCCTTCGCCGCCGCCCTGATGGACCGTTTCGGCATCCGCCGGGTCGTCGCCCTCGCCCTGACCGTCATAGCCGGCGGCTCCCTGGCCACCGTGTGGATGACCGCGCCCTGGCAGCTGGTCCTGTACTGGGGCGTGCTCGTGGGGCTGGGCAGCGGCTCGATGGCCCTGGCCTTCGCGGCGACGGTGACCAACCGCTGGTTCACCGCCCGGCGCGGCCTGGTCACCGGCATCCTGACCGCAGCGGGCGCCTCCGGACAGCTGATCTTCCTGCCGCTGCTGTCCTGGCTCGTGGAGCACCACGGCTGGCGCCCGGCCGCCGTGACGGTGTCCCTCGCGGCCCTGTCCGTCGTCCCCTTCGTCTGGCTGCTGCTGCGCGACCACCCCGCCGACGTGGGCCTCGCCCCCTACGGCGGCGCCTACGCCGACAAGCCCGCGCCGGTCCCCGGCGCGGCGCGGCGGGCCGTCGGCGTGCTCCTCAAGGCGGCCCGAACGGGACCGTTCTGGCTGCTCGCGGGCACCTTCGCGATCTGCGGCGCCTCCACCAACGGCCTGGTCAAGACCCACTTCGTGCCCGCCGCCCACGACCACGGGATGCCCGTGACGGCCGCCGCCGGACTGCTGGCGGTGATCGGCGTGTTCGACGTCCTCGGCACCATCGCCTCCGGCTGGTTCACCGACCGCTTCGCACCCCGCCGCCTGCTGGCCGTGTACTACGCCCTGCGCGGGGTGTCCCTGCTGTTCCTGCCCGTGCTGCTGGCGCCGTCCGTGCACCCGCCGATGGTGTTCTTCATCGTCTTCTACGGCCTGGACTGGGTGGCCACCGTCCCGCCCACCATCGCCCTGTGCCGCGAGCACTACGGGGAGGACAGCGCGATCGTCTTCGGCTGGGTGCTGGCCTCCCACCAGGTGGGCGCGGCGCTGGTGGCCTTCCTCGGCGGCGTGGCCCGCGACGCCTTCGGCTCCTACGACCTCGTCTGGTACGCGGCGGGCGGCCTGTGCGCGATGGCCGCCCTGATGGCCATGGTCATCCGCCGCCCCGCCGCGACCACCGCGACCACCGCCCCGGCCGCTACAGCAGTGGCTCGTTGAGCAGTTCGCGCAGCCAGCGGGCGCTGTCGGCGGCCCCCGAGCTGGCCCCGGCGGCCGGGCCCCCGGGGAAGAGCCGGACCCAGGACCCGGCCCGCCCGATGGCCCCGAGCCGCAGGGCCAGGCTCGCCGCGCGGCGCAGGCCGGCCGCGTCGGCCCCGGCGCCTCCCCAGGGCTCCAGGTAGGCGTCCCGCAGCCGGGGCAGCACCCCGGACCCGTAGCGCGCCCGCGCCACCCGCAGGGGGACGAGCAGCCCGCAGAACGGGTGGGTGACGGAGGCGTCGCCCCAGTCGAAGAAGGTGAACCGGCCCGGCGCCGGGGCGAAGAACTGCCCCTCGTGCAGGTCCGCGTGGTCGAGGGAGTCCGCGACGCCCGCGCCGGCGAGCTCGGCGCACCAGGCGGCGAGCCGGGGCCGCAGGTCCCGCAGTGCCCGGCGGTCGTCCTCGTCCAGGGCGGTGTTCGCGGCGACCAGCCGGTCGAAGACCTCCGGAAGTGCGGCGGTCCGGGCGGCGGGTACGCCGAGCGCCTCGATCTCCGCGGTGCGCGGCGTCAGGTCCCGCTGGAGTTCGGCGTACCGGGCCAGCGGGGCCTCCCAGGCCCGCGGGTCGGCGGGGCCGCCGTCCAGCACGTCCCGGAAGAGCGGTCCGCCGTCCGGCAGCAGCGACCAGCCCCGGGCGGGGTCCACCACCAGGGGCCGCAGCCCGTGTGCGGGGGCCCAGCGGGAGAGGGCCTCGGTCAGCCCGGCCTCGAAGGCACTGGCGGGCGGGTTCGCCTTGAACCAGACGGGGGCACCGCCTCGACCGCGATCCGGACCAGCACGGACCACGGCCGCAGCCGGACCCGCCGCTCCCCCGTCGCCCGCAGGCCGTGCGCGGCCAGCGCGTCCCCGGCCCACGCGAGGGCGGCGGCGCGCCACGGGGCCCGGTCCCAGGGGGTCACCCCCCGGGGATGGCCGTCCCGGTCCACCGCCTCGCGCACGTCCTCGCCCATCGGGCCATCCCACCACCGGCCGCGGGGGCCGGGCCACCGGATTACCGGTGGGCGGTCAGGCCCCGGCGGGCGTGGTCGACTTCAGGGTGCCGTCCGGGCCGGCCAGCAGGACGGGGGTGGCGGGACCGCCGAGGTCGCGGACCGCGGCGCGGTCGGCTTCGGCGGGCGCGTCGGCCGCGCTCACCACGGCCGCCGCCTCCAGGGACCGGGCGCCGCTGGCCACCGCCATGGCGACCGCCGTCTGCAGGGCGCTCAGCTTCAGGGACTCCAGCTCCACGGTGCCGGCGACGTACGTACGGCCGGTCTCGTCGCGGACCGCCGCACCCTCCGGGACCCCGTTGCGGGCCCGGGCGCTGCGCGCCAGCGTGATGATCTTGCTGTCCTCGGGGTCGATCCCGGTGCCCACGGTGCTCTCGCTCATGGTCGAAAGCATAGGGAGCACCCCGGTGCCACCGTGAGACGACCCCGCCGAGGCGCCTCAGGGCCGGTCGAGCCGCAGCCGCTCCGCCTTCGGCAGACCCGCCACGACCAGGTCGTACGAGTCCTCGACCAGCTCCCGCACCAGCACGTCCGGCAGCTCCGCGACGGTCAGCGTGTTCCAGTGCCGCTTGTTCATGTGCCAGCCCGGGGCGATCGCCGCATGCTCCGCGCGCAGCCGAAGGGCCTCCTCCGGATCGCACTTGAGGTTGACCTTCAACGGCTCGGCGTCCAGCGCCGAGAGCGCGAACACCTTCCCCAGCACCTTGAACACCGAGGTCTCCGGCGTGAAGGGGAACTCCTCGACCGCCGCGTTGAACTCCAGACACAAGGCACGCAGCTCCGCCGGGGTCATCCGCCCTCCTCCTCGTCGGCCGCCGCCACCGGCTGCACCGGCTCCACCAGCACCGTCACGATCTTGTTGCGCCGACCGGCCGGGGACTCCGCCGTCATCCGCAGCGGGCGCCCGTCCGGCAGCTCCACCACCGACGACGCACCGGCGATCGGAACCCGCCCCAGCGCCTTCGCCAGCAGCCCGCCGACCGTCTCCACGTCCTCGTCGTCGAAGGCCTCCACCCCGAAAAGCTCTCCGAGGTCGGTGATGTCGAGCCGGGCCGTGACCCGGTAGCGGTCGTCGCCCAGCTCCTCCACGGGCGCGATCTCCCGGTCGTACTCGTCGGTGATCTCACCGACGATCTCCTCCAGGATGTCCTCGATGGTCACGATGCCCGCGGTGCCGCCGTACTCGTCGATGACCACGGCCACGTGGTTGCGCACCGACTGCATCTCGCGCAGCAGGTCCCCCGCGTTCTTCGTGTCCGGCACGAACACCGCCGGCCGCATCGCCGTGGAGACCAGGTCGCTCTCCGCGTCACGGCTGATGTGCGTCCGGCGGACGAGGTCCTTCAGGTACACGATGCCGACGATGTCGTCCTCGTTCTCCCCCGTGACCGGGATCCGCGAGAAGCCCGACCGCAGGGCGAGCGTGGTCGCCTGACGGATCGTCTTGTACCGCTCGATGCACACCAGATCGGTGCGCGGCACCATCACCTCGCGCACGAGGGTGTCGCCCAGCTCGAAGACCTGGTGCACCATCCGGCGCTCCTCGTCCTGGATCAGCGACTCCTTCTCCGCGAGGTCCACCATCGCGCGCAGCTCGGCCTCGGAGGCGAACGGCCCCTTGCGGAAGCCCTTCCCCGGCGTGAGCGCGTTGCCGATGAGGATCAGCAACTGCGGGATCGGACCCATCACCCGGGCCAGCGGCACCAGCACGTAGGCCGCGGCGGTCGCCGTGTTCAGCGGGTGCTGGCGGCCGATGGTGCGCGGGGACACCCCCACCGCCACGAAGGACACGAGGACCATCACCCCGATGGCCACGAGCAGCGCGGTCCAGTTCTCCCCGAACGCGTCGAGGCACACGTACGTGACGAGCACGCCCGCCGCCATCTCGCAGGTCACCCGGACCAGCAGCGCCACGTTCAGGTAGCGGGTCGGGTCCCCGGCCACCTGGGCGAGCTTGGCGCTCCCGCGCCGGCCCTCCCGTACGGCCTGTTCGGCGCGGAAGGCGGAGATGCGGGCGATGCCGGACTCCGCGCACGCCGCGAACCAGGCCACCACGACCAGCAGGACCGCGCCGGTGATCAGCTGGGGGGCGGTCACGAGACGGTGGGCGCCGGCGAGGGACCGGTCATGCCGCGCTCACCGCGCCAGCCGTCGACGATGGCCGCCTGGAGGCCGAACATCTCGGCCTTCTCGTCCGGCTCCTCGTGGTCGTAGCCGAGCAGGTGCAGCACCCCGTGGACGGTCAGGAGCTGGAGCTCCTCGTCCATGGAGTGCTGCGTCGGGGCGTCCTCGCCCTGCTTCTTCGCGACCTCGGGGCACAGCACGATGTCACCGAGGAGCCCCTGCGGGGGCTCCTCGTCGTCCTTCGACGGCGGACGGAGCTCGTCCATCGGGAAGGACATGACGTCGGTCGGACCGGGCAGGTCCATCCACTGGATGTGGAGCTGCTCCATCGCGTCCTCGTCGATGACGATGACGGAGAGCTCGGACAGCGGGTGGATCCTCATCCGGGTGAGCGCGTAGCGGGCGATGTCGAGGATCGCCTGCTCGTCGACCTCGGTTCCGGACTCGTTGTTGACGTCGATCGACATGGTGCGCTGAGCTCTACTTCCGCTGGTGGCCGTTCGGGGCCGGATGGGCGTCGTCGTACTTCTCGTACGCGTCGACGATACGGCCGACCAGCTTGTGGCGGACGACATCCTCGGACGTGAGCCGCGAGAAGTGGATGTCCGGCACCCCCTCCAGGATGTCCTGCACCTGCCGCAGCCCGCTCCGGGCCCCGCCGGGCAGGTCGACCTGCGTGACGTCACCCGTGATCACGATCTTGGAATCGAAGCCGAGCCGGGTGAGGAACATCTTCATCTGCTCGGTGGTGGTGTTCTGCGCCTCGTCGAGCACGACGAAGGCCTCATTAAGGGTGCGGCCCCTCATGTATGCCAGGGGCGCCACCTCGATGGTGCCCGCGGCCATGAGGCGGGGGATCGAGTCCGGGTCGATCATGTCGTGCAGGGCGTCGTAGAGCGGACGCAGGTACGGGTCGATCTTGTCGAAGAGGGTGCCCGGGAGGAAGCCGAGGCGCTCGCCCGCCTCGACGGCGGGGCGGGTCAGGATGATCCGGCTGACCTGCTTGGACTGCAGGGCCTGGACCGCCTTCGCCATGGCGAGGTAGGTCTTGCCGGTACCGGCGGGGCCGATGCCGAAGACGATCGTGTTCTTGTCGATCGCGTCGACGTACCGCTTCTGATTGAGGGTCTTGGGGCGGATGGTGCGCCCCCGGCTGGAGAGGATGTTCTGGGTGAGCACCTCGGCCGGGGTCTCCGCCTCGCCGCCACCGGTGCCGTTCGCCTTGAGCATGGCGATCGAGCGTTCCACTGCGTCCTCCGTCATCGACTGCCCGGTGCGCAGCACGAGCATCATCTCGTCGAACAGGCGCTGGATCAGGGCTACTTCCACCGCCGGTCCGATCGCGCTGACCTGATTGCCCCGAACATGGATGTCGGCCTTCGGGAAAGCCTTCTCGATCACGCGCAGCAGCGCGTCGCCCGAGCCGAGCACCGTCACCATCGGGTGCGTCGCCGGTACGGTGAAGTGGGCTCGCGCCTGGCCCGGCGCGGGGGTCTGGGCTGTCGGTGTCTGAGTCATGGGCCGGCACTGTGGCCTGCGCATACCTCCCGCTGAGGGGCCGCGCCGATCGTCGACCTCCGGAGTACCAAGGGTACGTCCACCCCCGGGCATCCCCGAGGGGTTTTCCGGTCCGGCCGCGGCGGCTACTGGACCGGGTGGCGGAAGCCGATCGTGGGCACGGCCCGGCGGCGCGGGGACGGGCTGGCGCCCGGCGGCACGAGGGCGTCGAGGAAGCCGTAGCGGCCTCGCAGGGGCTCCGGGGCGGTGCGCCACCAGTGGGCCACCTCGGGCCATCCCGGGGCCGAGAGGGAGCCTCCGAACTCCTGTACCGAGAGGGCGGCGGTCAGTCCGGCGAAGGCGAGCCGGTCCGCCAGCGGCCAGCCCGCCAGGCTGCCGGTGACGAACCCGGCGACGTACACGTCCCCGGCTCCCGTCGGGTCCAGGGCGTCGACCGTGATCGCGGGGACCTCGGCCGTCTCCCCGGTGCGGCTGTCCACCGCGTACGAGCCCTCTGCCCCCATGGTCACCACCGCGACCGGCACCCTCTCCGCCAGGGCCCGGGCCGCGGCGCGCGGACACTCGGTGCGGGTGTAGCGCATCGCCTCGCCCGCGTTGGGCAGGAAGGCCTCGCAGTGGGAGAGGTCGGGCAGGGCCCCCAGGTCCCAGCGGCCGGTGTCGTCCCAGCCCACGTCCGCGAAGATCCGCGAGCCGCGGCGGGCCGCTTCGGCGACCCATCCCTCGCCGGGGCCCGCCGCCAGCGAGGCCACCGCCGCGCGGGCCTTCGGGGGACACCAGGGGAAGGGCCCGGGGCCGGTGGGGGGCGGGGCCTCGTGGCCGTGGGAGACCATCGTGCGCTCGCCCTCGTAGGCCATCGAGACCGTGACGGGGCTGTGCCAGCCGGGTACGGTCCGCGACATCGCCAGGTCGATGCCCTCGCCCTGTTCGAGGGCGTCCCAGCAGTACTCGCCGTAGTGGTCGTCGCCGAACGCGGCGGCCAGCGAGGTGCGCAGGCCGAGCCGGGCCAGGGCGGTGGCCATGTTGGCCACGCCGCCGGGGCTGGAGCCCATGCCGCGCGCCCAGGACTCCGTGCCGCGCACGGGTGCCGAGTCGAGTCCGGTGAAGATGATGTCGAGGAAGACCGTGCCGGTCAGGAAGACGTCGCAGCCCGGCTCTTGGGGGTCGCGCAAGGGCCCCAGAGGATCCAGCTTGCCCGGGCGGTTGGTGCGGCTGTCCCGACTGGTCACGGTGTGCTCCCCGTTGAGGTGTCTGAAGTGTCGTTTCTGCTTGCGGGTTCACGGGTGGAAAGCTGCCAGCCCTGCCCGTGACGGGCAGGGCCGAAACCCAGTGTGACGCACCTCACCCACAGAACGCTCTTCTCCCCGCCCCGGAACCTCCCGCTCCACCTGAGCACCGGTGTCGGGGCCCTTTGACGACAGGGCTCAGGGGCGCTTCGGCACCGGGACCCGCACCAGGTCCGCCGCGATCGTCAGCTCCCCCTCGAAGCCCGCCGCGCGGGCCTCGCGTTCGAACTCCGACGGGTCGGAGTACCGCTGGGAGAAGTGCGTCAGCACCAGGTGCCGCACACCCGCGTCCCGCGCCACCCCCGCCGCCTGGCCGGCGGTCAGGTGCCCGTGGTCGGTGGCCAGCCGGACGTCGGCGTCGAGGAAGGTCGACTCGATGACCAGCATGTCGCAGCCCTCGGCCAGCTCCTCCACCCCGGAACACAGCCGGGTGTCCATGACGAAGGCGAACCGCTGCCCCGCCCGGTGCTCGCTGACCTCGTCGAGGGTGACCGCGCCGAGGCGTCCCTCGCGCTGGATCCGGCCCACGTCGGGCCCCTTGATCCCGTGCCGCGCGAGCAGCTCCGGCACCATCCGGCGCCCGTCCGGCTCGGTAACCCGGTAGCCGAAGGACTCCACCGGGTGCGAGAGCCGCCGGGCCTCCAGGACGTACGGGGGCCCGCCCGCCAGCGTCCCGTCGCGCTCCACCGGCTCCTCCCGGAGCCGTACGGTCTCCCGGTAGGCGGTCGCGTACCGGAGCCGGTCGAAGAACTTCTGCCCCGAGGCCGGGTAGTGCGCGGTCACCGGGTGCGGGACCTGGTCGAGGTTGATCCGCTGGATCACCCCGGCCAGCCCGAGGCTGTGGTCGCCGTGGAAGTGCGTGACGCAGATCCGGTTGATGTCGTGCGCGGCGACCCCGGCCCGCAGCATCTGGCGCTGCGTGCCCTCGCCCGGGTCGAAGAGGATGCCCTCGCCGTCCCAGCGCAGCAGGTAGCCGTTGTGGTTGCGCTGACGGGTGGGAACCTGGCTGGCGGTGCCCAGGACCACGAACTCTCGTACGGACACGGTCTATCCGGGGGGCCACTGGAGGCCGCGGCCGCCCAGGACGTGGGCGTGCGCGTGGAAGACGGTCTGGCCGGCGCCGGCGCCGGTGTTGAAGACGATCCGGTAGCCGTGGCCGTCGACCTTCTCGTCCGAGGCGATCCGCCCGGCCTCGCACAGCACGTCGGCGGCGACGCCCGGCTCGGCCGCCGCGAGGGAGGCGGCGTCGGGGTAGTGGACCTTCGGGATGACCAGGACGTGCGTCGGCGCCTGCGGGTTGATGTCCCGGAAGGCGACGGTCGTCTCGGTCTCGCGGACCACGGTCGCCGGGATGCTCCCCGCGACGATCTTGCAGAACAGGCAGTCCGCCTGCGGTTCCCCGGCCATGGCTGCGCCTCCCGTGAGGTGGATCGGTCGGGGCATCGTAACCGCCCGCGCCCCGGCCACGGATCGCCCGGCACCCCGCCCGGCGACCCCGGGCCGGGGTCCGGCAGGACCCCGGCCGGGTCCGGCGACCCCGGGCGGGGCCCGGCAGGACCCGGCCGGGTCCGGCGGCACCCGCCCTACGCCCTACGCCCAGCGCCCCGTGCGCGCCAGCAGGACCGCGGTCGCCGCCGTGCCCGCCGTGGACGTGCGCAGCACGGAGCGGCCGAGCCGGTACGGGCGGGCGCCCGCCTGCGCGAAGGCCGCGAGTTCCTCCGGGGACACCCCTCCCTCGGGGCCGACCACCAGCACCACCGAGCCGGACTCCGGCAGCTCCGCCGTCGCCAGGGCCTCGGAGGCGGCCTCGCGGTCCTCGTGGAGCACCATCGCCAGGTCGGCCTCCGCCAGCAGCGCGGCCACCTGCTTGGTGGACAGCGCCTCGGCCACCTCGGGGAACCGCACCCGGCGCGACTGCTTGCCCGACTCCCGTGCGGTGGCACGCCACTTGGCCAGGGACTTCGCCCCGCGCTCGCCCCGCCACTGGGTGATGCACCGCGAGGCCTGCCACGGCACGATGGCGTCGACGCCGGTCTCCGTCATCGTCTCGACGGCGACCTCGCCCCGGTCACCCTTGGGCAGTGCCTGCACCACCGTGATCCGCACGGCGGGTTCGGGCTCCTGCGCGACCCCCGAGACGGAGACGACCAGCCGGTCCTTGCCCTCGGCCGCCTTCACCACGGCGTCGGCCCAGCGGCCGCGGCCGTCCGTGAGGACGAGTTCCTCGCCCGGTTCGAGCCGCTTCACCGACACCGCGTGCCGCCCCTCGGGGCCGTCCAGCACGAACTCCGGCCCCGCGGGGACCTCTTCGACCACGAACACGGGGGCCGTCATGACGCTCTCCTCATCTGCAACACCTTCAACGCACTCTGCGCCTGGGCCAGTTCGGCCGCCAGCACCTCCACCAGCTCCCCGGCGGGCAGCGCCCGCGCCAGCCGGTGCCCCTGCCCGGCCCACAGGGACATGCCCTGCGGGTCCCCGGCCGCGGCGGCGGCCTTGCGCAGCCCCGAGGTCATGTGGTGGATCTGGGGGTACGCGGAAGGGGCGTACGGCCCGTGCTCCCGCACGAAGCGGTTGACCAGGCCCCGGGCGGGACGGCCGGAGAAGGCCCGGGTCAGTTCCGTGTGGCCGAACAGCGGGTCCGTCAGCGCCTTCTTGTGCAGGGGGTGCGCCCCGGACTCCGGACACACCAGGAAGGCCGTGCCGAGCTGCGCCGCCTCCGCGCCCGCCGCGAGCACCGCCGCGATCTGCGCCCCGCGCATCAGCCCGCCGGCCGCGGTGATCGGCAGGGCCACGGCCTCGCGCACCTGCGCCACCAGGGCGAGCAGGCCGACGGCCGCCGTGCCGTCGGTCTGCGGGTCGTCGCGGAAGGTGCCCTGGTGTCCGCCGGCCTCGACCCCCTGGACGCACAGGGCGTCGGCGCCCGCCTCCTGGGCGGCGCGGGCCTCGTCGACCGAGGTCACGGTGACGACGGTGTGCGTACCGACGGCGCGCAGGCGCGCGATCACGGTGGGCGCCGGGCAGCCGAAGACGAAGGAGACGACCGGGACCGGGTCCTCCAGCAGGATCGCCAGCTTGGCCTCGTAGCCGTCGTCGCAGGTGCCGATGATGTCCTCTTCCGCGAGCGAGACCTCGTACCAGCTCGCCTCGCCGGCCAGCTGGCCGCGGTAGGCCTCGACGGCGGCCGGGTCGACGTATCCGGTCTGCGGCAGGAAGAGGCTCACTCCGAAGGGACGCCGGGTGAGCCCGCGGAGCTGCTTGATCTCCTGGTACATGCCGTCGGCGGTCTTGTAGCCGCCGGCCAGGAAACCGAGCCCGCCGGCCTCGCACACGGCGGCGGCGAGCGGCGGGCAGGAGGCGCCGCCCGCCATGGGAGCCTGCACGATCGGGTACCGGGGGAGACCGTTCGGCGCGGAGGACATGGACTGCATCGTGCCACGTCCGGCGCACCGCGCCGAATCACGGCAATTCGCCTGGCATAGTCCACTTCCCTTCCACCGCGGGGAAAGCGCGGAGCCCGGTCCGGGGTGTCCCCGGGCCGGGCTCCTGCGTGCTGTCGCGGGCCGGTCAGCGGCCGTTGAACGCGTCCTTCAGGCGGCTGAACAGCCCCTGCTGGCCGGGGGCGAACTGGCCCATCGGGCGCTCCTCGCCGCGCAGCTTCGCGAGCTGGCGCAGCAGGTCCTCCTGCTGGGGGTCCAGCTTGCCGGGGGTGGTGACCTCGACGTGGACGATCAGGTCGCCGCGCCCGCCGCCGCGCAGGTGCGTGACGCCGCGCCCGTGCAGCGGGATCGCCTGGCCGGACTGGGTGCCGGGCCGGATGTCGATCTCCTCCATGCCGTCCAGCGTCTCCAGCGGGCACTTGGTGCCCAGGGCCGCCGCCGTCATGGGGATGGTGACCGTGCAGTGCAGGTCGTCCCCGCGCCGCTGGAAGGTCGGGTGCGGCAGCTCGTGGATCTCCACGTACAGGTCGCCGGCGGGGCCGCCGCCGGGGCCGACCTCGCCCTCGCCCGCGAGCTGGATGCGGGTGCCGTTCTCGACACCGGCGGGGATCTTGACCGTCAGGCTGCGGCGGGAGCGGACCCGGCCGTCGCCCGCGCACTCGGGGCACGGGGTCGGGACCACGGTGCCGAAGCCCTGGCACTGCGGGCAGGGCCGCGAGGTCATGACCTGGCCCAGGAAGGACCGGGTGACCTGCGAGACCTCACCGCGGCCGCGGCACATGTCACAGGTCTGCGCGGAGGTGCCGGGGGCGGCGCCCTCGCCCGAGCAGGTGGTGCAGACGACGGCCGTGTCGACCTGGATGTCCTTGGTCGTGCCGAAGGCGGCCTCGTCCAGTTCCAGGTCGAGGCGGATCATGGCGTCCTGGCCCCGGCGGGTCCGCGAGCGCGGGCCGCGCTGCTGGGACTGGCCGAAGAAGGCGTCCATGATGTCCGAGAAGTTGCCGAAGCCACCCGCGCCGAAGCCGCCCGCGCCGCCGCCCCCGCCCGAGGAGGACAGCGGGTCGCCGCCGAGGTCGTAGACCTGCTTCTTCTGCGGGTCCGAGAGGACCTCGTAGGCGGCGTTGATCTCCTTGAAGCGCTCTTGCGTCTTGGGATCGGGATTGACGTCCGGGTGCAGCTCGCGCGCGAGCCGCCGGAATGCCTTCTTGATCTCGTCCTGGGATGCGTCGCGGCGCACGCCGAGTACGGCGTAGTAGTCCGTGGCCACTTACGACTCCGCCAGGATCTGTCCGACGTAACGTGCCACTGCGCGTACCGCTCCCATCGTTCCGGGGTAGTCCATGCGGGTCGGTCCGACCACGCCGAGTTTGGCGACTGCTTCGCCGCCCGAACCGTAGCCGACGGACACGACCGACGTGGAGTTGAGTCCCTCGTAGGCGTTCTCGTGCCCGATCCGTACGGCCATCCCCGACTCCCCGGCCTCGCCCAGCAGCTTGAGGAGCACGACGTGCTCCTCGAGTGCTTCGAGCACCGGCCTGATCGTCAGGGGGAAATCATGTCCGAAGCGAGTGAGGTTGGCGGTGCCGCCGATCATCAGCCGCTCCTCCGCCTCCTCGGCCAGCGTTTCGAGAAGGGTCGCCAGGACGGCCTTGACGGTCGCCCGGTCGTCGATCTCGAACGACTCCGGAAGGTCCTGCACGAGCTGCGGCACGTCGGTGAACCGACGGCCGACGACCCGGCTGTTCAGCCGCGCCCGCAGGTCGGCGAGCGAGGTCTCGCCGAAGGGCGTCTGGGTGTCGACGAGCCGCTGCTCGACCCGCCCGGTGTCCGTGATCAGTACGAGCATCAGCCGGGCCGGGGCCAGCGACAGCAGCTCGACGTGGCGGACGGTGGAGCGGGTCAGCGAGGGGTACTGGACGACGGCGACCTGCCGGGTGAGCTGCGCGAGCAGCCGCACCGTGCGGCCGACCACGTCGTCGAGGTCGACGGCGCCGTCGAGGAAGTTCTGGATGGCCCGCCGCTCGGGCGTCGACAGCGGCTTGACCCCCGCCAGCTTGTCGACGAAGAGGCGGTAGCCCTTGTCGGTGGGGATCCGGCCGGCGCTGGTGTGGGGCTGCGCGATGTAGCCCTCCTCCTCCAGCACGGCCATGTCGTTGCGCACGGTGGCGGGCGAGACGCCGAGGCGGTGGCGCTCGGTGAGGGCCTTGGAACCGACCGGCTCCTCCGTCCCGACGTAGTCCTGGACGATGGCGCGCAGCACTTCGAGCCTGCGTTCACTGAGCATCGCGCACACCTCCGGATGCGGTCGGTCGTCGGTCGGTCGTCGGTCGGTCGGTCCTGGGGGTCGGCCGGCCGGCCCGCCGGCGTCCGCCCCCGGGCCTCGTTTGGCACTCCGGGCGCCCGAGTGCCAGAGATCCCCCGGTCAGTGTACGGCCGGGTGGTACGCCGGGGGCAAGGGCGGCCCGCCAGGGTAGCGTCGCCCCATGGACGTACGTTGGGAAGAGGCGGGCTGGGAACGGCTGACCGGACGGACCGGCCGGCGGCGGCTCCCGGTGTGGGACTGCACGGTGGGACTGGTGGTGGGGGACGAGTCGGTGCTCCTGATCGACCCCGGATCCTGTGTGCGCGAGGGCGCCGTGGTGCGGGCCGAGGCGGAGCGGCTGACGGGTCGGCGCGTGACCCATATCGCATTCACGCACGGACATTTCGACCACGTGCTGGGCGGCCCGGCCTTCGAGGGCGCCCGGTTCTACGGTGCGGTCGGCCTCGACCGGCTCCTGGCGACCCCCGGCGGCCGTGAGGAGCTGCGCGCGAGCGCGGTCGGCCACGGCCTGGACGGGGCGGAGGCGGCCGAGGCGGCGGGCCTGCTGCGGGCGCCGGAGCACCTGGTGTCGGGCGAGTGGACGCTGGAGCTGGGCGGCGTACAGGTACTGCTGGCCAACGTCGGGCCCGCGCACTCGCAGCACGATCTGACGGTCCTGGTGCCGGGCGAGCGGGAGGTGGTGTTCTGCGGGGACCTGGTGGAGGAGTCGGGCGAGCCGCAGGCCGGCTCGGACGCGGTGCCCGGGCAGTGGCCCGCCGCCCTGGACCGCCTGCTCGCGCTGGGCGGTGACGACGCGCTGTACGTGCCGGGTCACGGTGCGGTGGTCGGGGCCGGCTTCGTGCGTGCCCAACGCGACACACTGGCGGACCTGTTCGGCGTGTCGCGGAGCTGACGGCGGCGGCTCTCCTAGTGTCGGCCGGATGCGCGAGTACTCCCCCGACCTGACCCCGCAGTGGAAGCGTGCCAAGGCCGTGCCGGAGGTGGCCGCGGACCCCGATCTGGTGGTCGAGGTGGCGGGCACCGACTTCTGCGGCGCGGTGGTGGCGTGCGAGGCGGGCACGGTGACCCTGGAGGACCGCTTCGGCAAGCGCCGGGTCTTCCCCCTGGAACCGCGCGGCTTCGTGCTGGACGGCGCCGTGGTGACCCTGGTCCGCCCGTCGAGGGCGCCCGCCGCGCCCGCCCGTACGGCCTCGGGCTCGCTGGCCGTCCCGGGGGCGCGGGCCCGGGTGGCGCGGGCCGGACGGATCTACGTGGAGGGCCGCCACGACGCCGAGCTGGTGGAGCGGGTCTGGGGTGACGACCTGCGCATCGAGGGCGTGGTGGTGGAGTACCTGGAGGGGATCGACGACCTCGTGGCCGTGGTGGCGGAGTTCGCCCCGGGGCCGGACGCCCGCCTCGGCGTCCTGGTGGACCACCTGGTGCCGGGGTCGAAGGAGTCCCGGATCGCGGCGTCGGTGACCTCCCCGGACGTGCTGGTGGTGGGTCACCCGTACGTGGACGTGTGGCAGGCGGTGAAGCCGTCCGCGCTGGGCATCCGGGCGTGGCCCGAGGTGCCGCGCGGCCAGGACTGGAAGACGGGCGTCTGCCGGGCCCTGGGCTGGCCGGAGAACACCGGGGCCGCGTGGCAGCACGTCCTGTCCCGCGTCTCGTCCTACCGGGACCTGGAGCCGACGCTGCTGGGGCGGGTGGAGGAGCTGATCGACTTCGTCACGGGACCCTGAACGGGCTACTGGAGAGTTCCGAACTCGGTGGTGTCGAGCGTGACCCCGAGGTCGTCGAGCGGGACCGGCTCACCGAACTTGCCGGTCCACTCGTTGCGGTAGTTGGCCTCGTCCCCAACGCCGAAGGGTTCAGTAAGCACCACACACTTGGCCTGGAAAGGGTCGATGATCAGGTAGGTGGGGATGCGGCCAGCCGCGTAGATGGAGCGCTTCGTCACGTGATCGCGCAACTTGCTGGTCTTGGAGACGACCTCGACCACCATTGCCAAGGCGCCCGCAGGCAAGAGACGACCGGACTCCGGCGCTGCCTCGATCGGCAGGACGACGAGGTCCGGCTGCGGCTCAGACGATTCCGCCGGGATATCCACGTCCTGCGTCTGGAGCGGGTACCAGCGATCCGTGGGGATCTGCCGCTGCACGAACATGACGATCAGGTTGTGGACCACGTCAGGCCCCGCCATCATCACGATTTCCCCCCTGAGGAGCTCGACCTTGACCCCCTCGGGAGCCTCGAAGCTCTCGAAGTACTCGGTCATCCGGCGATCGTCCACAGCGGTCATCTCCGTGCCCTCCACTTCTGCCGCCGGGGTTGCGACAGAAAGCTACTCACAGGCTAGGCCGCTCCCGCCCGGATCCGCAGCGATTCACTCCGGGGAGTGATCAGTCCACCAGGTCCCGCACCACCGCGTCGGCCAGCAGCCGCCCGCGCAGGGTCAGCACCGCGCGACCGGCCTCGTACGGGCCGGCTTCCAGCAGCCCGTCCGCCAGTGCCTTCCCGGCGGCCGCCAGGCCCGCCGGGGCCAGCAGGGACAGCGGGACGCCGTCGACGAGGCGCAGCTCCAGCAGGATCCGCTCCACGCGCCGGTCCTCCGCGGACAGCAGCTCGCGCCCCGCGCCGGGGGAGCGGCCCTCCGCCAGGGCCGCCGCGTAGGCGCCGGGGTGCTTCACGTTCCACCACCGCACCCCGCCGACGTGCGAGTGGGCGCCGGGGCCCGCGCCCCACCAGTCGGCCCCGCGCCAGTACAGCTCGTTGTGCAGGCAGCGGCCGGCTTCGGTCGTGGCCCAGTTCGACACCTCGTACCAGGAGTACCCGGCCTCCGCCATGACGGAGTCCGCGATCAGGTAGCGGTCGGCGTGGACGTCGTCGTCGGTCATCGGGACCTCGCCGCGGCGGATCCGGCGGGCCAGCTGCGTGCCCTCCTCGACGATCAGGGCGTAGGCGCTGACGTGGTCGGGTCCGGCGCCGATGGCCGCGGCCAGGGAGTCGCGCCAGTCCTGGTCCGTCTCCCCCGGCGTGCCGTAGATCAGGTCCAGGTTGACGTGCTCGAAGCCCGCCGCGCGGGCCTCCGCGACGCAGGCCTCGGGGCGGCCGGGGGTGTGGGTGCGGTCGAGCACCTTCAGGACGTGCTGCTTCGCGCTCTGCATGCCGAAGGAGATCCGGTTGAAGCCGCCCTCGCGGAGCTCGGCGAGGTAGCGCGGGTCCACGGACTCCGGGTTGGCCTCGGTGGTGATCTCGGCGTCCTCGGCCAGCCCGAACTCGTCGCGGATCGCGGCGAGCATGCGGACGAGGTCCCGGGCGGGCAGCAGGGTGGGCGTGCCGCCGCCGACGAAGACGGTCCGCACGGCCCGGGGGTCGTCCCCGAGCACCTTGCGGGCCAGGCGGACCTCGTCGATCAGGGTGTCGGCGTAGTTCTCCCGGGAGGCGAGCACCCCGCCGGTCCCCCGCAGCTCGGTGGCCGTGTACGTGTTGAAGTCGCAGTACCCGCAGCGCGTGGCGCAGTACGGGACGTGCAGGTAGAACCCGAGGGGCCGGTCCCCGGCACCCGCCAGGGCGTGCGACGGCAGCGAGCCGTCTTCGGGCATGGGTTCACCGTCGGGCAGTGCGGAAGGCATGGGCCCATTGTCCCGCACTGCCCCAAGGTCGTTTCCCGCGTCGGGCGGGGCGCCGGTCAGGCCTCCCGGGAGCCCGCGTACATCTCGTCGATGAGGTGCTTGAACTCACGCTCGACGACCGGGCGCTTCAGCTTGAGGCTGGGCGTCAGATCGCCGTGCTCGACGTCCAGGTCGCGCGGGAGGATCCGGAACTTCTTGATCGTCTGCCAGCGCTGGAGGCCCTCGTTCAGGGTCTGGACGTAGGTCTCGATCAGGCGGTCGGTCTCCGCCGCGGCCAGGACCTCGGCGTACGTCCTGCCCTCCAGGCCGTTCTCGGCGGCCCAGCCGAGGATCGCCGGCTCGTCGAGGGCGATCAGGGCCGAGCAGAAGTTCCGGTCGGCGCCGTGCACGACGACGGTCGACACGTACGGGCAGATCGCCTTGAAGTGGCCCTCGATCTCCGCCGGGGCGACGTACTTGCCGCCCGAGGTCTTGATCAGGTCCTTCTTGCGGTCGGTGATGCGCAGGTACCCGTCGGGGGACAGCTCGCCGATGTCGCCGGTGTGCAGCCAGCCGTCGCTCTCCAGCACCTCGGCGGTCTTGTCGGGCTGCCCGTGGTAGCCCTGCATGATGCCGGGGCCGCGCAGCAGGACCTCGCCGTCGTCGGCGATGCGGACCTCGGTGCCGGGCAGTGGCTTGCCGACGGTGCCGGTGCGGTAGGCCTCGCCGGGGTTGACGAAGGAGGCCGCGCTGGACTCCGTCAGGCCGTAGCCCTCCAGGATGTGGATGCCCGCGCCGGAGAAGAAGTAGCCGATCTCGGGGGCGAGCGCGGAGGCGCCGGAGACGGCGGCGCGCAGCTTGCCGCCGAAGGCCTCGCGGAGCTTGGAGTAGACGAGCGCGTCGGCGATCTTGTGCTTGGTGGCGAGGCCGAAGGGGGCGGTGGCCTGGCCCGTGCGGCGGAAGTTGTCCTGGGTGACCTTGGCGTACTCGCGGGCGACGCCGACCGACCACCGGAAGATCTTGTACTTGGCCCCTCCGCCGGCCCGCGCCTTGGCGGCCACGCCGTTGTAGACCTTCTCGAAGATGCGCGGCACGGCCGCCATGTACGTCGGCTGGACCACCGGCAGGTTCTCGATGATCTTGTCGATCCGGCCGTCGACCGCGGTGACGTGCCCGACCTCGATCTGCCCGGAGGTCAGCACCTTGCCGAAGACGTGGGCCAGCGGCAGCCACAGGTACTGGACGTCGTCCGAGTGGATCATGCCCGTGGCCACGGTGGCCTTGGCCATGTACGACCAGTTGTCGTGCGGCAGGCGGACGCCCTTGGGGCGGCCGGTGGTGCCGGAGGTGTAGATGAGGGTGGCGAGCTGGTCGGCGGTGATGGCCGCGATCCGCTCCTTGACCGCCTCGGGGTGCTTGGCCAGGTGCTCGTTGCCGAGCGCCTCCAGGTCGGCGAGGGAGAGGACCCAGCCCTCGGGGTCGCCGTCGGCGCCTACGGCGTCGGCCGCCTCCAGGACCACCACGTGGGCGAGGTTCGGCAGGCCGGCACGGCGCTCGCGGGCCTTGGCGAGCTGCTTGGCGTCCTCGGCGATCAGCACCCGGCTCTCGGAGTCCGCGAGGATGTACGAGGACTCCTCGGCGTTGGTGCTGGGGTAGATCGTGGTGACCGCGCCGCCCGCGCACATCACACCGAGGTCGGACAGGATCCACTCGACCCGGGTGTTGGAGGCGAGCGCGACCCGCTCCTCCGGGCGCAGGCCCAGGGAGATCAGGCCCGCCGCGATGGCGAAGACCCGCTCGGCCGCCTGTCCCCAGCTCAGCGACTTCCAGTCGTCCGGACCGCCCTCGGGGCCGGCGGCGGGCACCGGGAAGCGGTAGGCCTCCGCGTTCGGTGTGGCGGCGACGCGGTCAAGGAAGAGGGCCGCCACGGTGGGCGGGCGGTTCTCGATCAAGGTCTGTGTGTCGCTCACGACATCCTCCGGACCGGTCCACGCGGCAGGGCGTGGGCGTGGGGGCGCTTTGGGACGGGCGGGTGGTGCTGGCAGCTTTTGAAACTGGCGAGTAACCATCGAGCAGTGATCAGCGTAGAGGCCGTGCGCCCGGCGCGTAAGAGCCTCCGAGCGGCCGCTTCATAACGAAAAGGGCCCCCATGCGTGCGCATGTGGGCCCATTCGTCCGACTTGGGGCGAGGGTGGTTCTTGACCCGCCCTTGGCGACCGCTTGGCACGGCCGCCGCCGACCGCTGTCGGTTACCGGCCGGTTACTTCTTCTTGCCGCCGGACTCGTCGCTGGAGAGGACGGCGATGAAGGCCTCCTGCGGGACCTCCACGGAGCCGACCATCTTCATCCGCTTCTTGCCTTCCTTCTGCTTCTCCAGCAGCTTCCGCTTACGGGAGATGTCACCGCCGTAGCACTTGGCGAGGACGTCCTTGCGGATGGCGCGGATGGTCTCGCGGGCGATGACGCGCGAGCCGATGGCCGCCTGGATCGGCACCTCGAACGCCTGCCGCGGGATGAGCTCGCGCAGCTTGGCGACGAGGCGCACGCCGTAGGCGTAGGCGGCGTCCTTGTGCGTGACGGCGGAGAAGGCGTCGACCTTGTCGCCGTGCAGCAGGATGTCGACCTTGACCAGGCTGGAGGACTGCTCGCCGGTGGGCTCGTAGTCCAGCGAGGCGTAGCCGCGCGTCTTGGACTTCAGCTGGTCGAAGAAGTCGAAGACGATCTCCGCGAGGGGGAGGGTGTAGCGGATCTCGACCCGGTCCTCGGAGAGGTAGTCCATGCCGAGCAGGGTGCCGCGGCGGGTCTGGCAGAGCTCCATGATCGCGCCGATGAACTCGCTGGGCGCGAGGATCGTGGCGCGCACGACGGGCTCGAACACGTCCGAGATCTTGCCCTCGGGGAACTCGCTCGGGTTGGTGACGGTGACTTCCTTGCCGTCCTCCATGACCACCCGGTAGACCACGTTGGGCGCGGTCGCGATCAGGTCGAGGCCGAACTCGCGCTCCAGGCGCTCGCGGACCACGTCCAGGTGGAGCAGGCCGAGGAAGCCGACGCGGAAGCCGAAGCCGAGGGCCGCCGAGGTCTCGGGCTCGTAGACCAGCGCGGCGTCGTTGAGCTGGAGCTTGTCCAGCGCCTCGCGCAGGTCCGGGTAGTCCGAGCCGTCGAGCGGGTAGAGGCCGGAGAAGACCATCGGCCGCGGGTCCTTGTAGCCGCCGAGGGCCTCGGTCGCGCCGTTGTGCAGGCTGGTGATGGTGTCACCGACCTTGGACTGGCGGACGTCCTTCACGCCGGTGATGAGGTAACCCACCTCGCCGACGCCGAGGCCGTCGGAGGGGGTCATCTCCGGGGAGGAGACGCCGATCTCCAGCAGCTCGTGCGTGGCGCCGGTGGACATCATCCGGATGCGCTCGCGCTTGTTGAGCTGGCCGTCGACGACACGGACGTAGGTCACGACGCCGCGGTACGAGTCGTAGACCGAGTCGAAGATCATCGCGCGGGCCGGGGCGTCCTTGACGCCGACCGGGGCCGGGACGGTGGCGACGACCTTGTCGAGCAGGGCGTCGACGCCGAGACCGGTCTTCGCCGAGACCCGCAGGACGTCCTCGGGCTGGCAGCCGACCAGGTTCGCGAGCTCCTCGGCGAACTTCTCCGGCTGGGCCGCCGGCAGGTCGATCTTGTTGAGGACCGGGACGATCGCGAGGTCGTTCTCCATCGCCAGGTACAGGTTGGCGAGGGTCTGGGCCTCGATGCCCTGGGCGGCGTCCACCAGCAGGACCGTGCCCTCGCAGGCCGCGAGGGAGCGCGAGACCTCGTAGGTGAAGTCGACGTGACCGGGGGTGTCGATCATGTTCAGGATGTGCGTGCTGCCCTTGCCCGCACCCTCGGTGGGAGCCCAGGGCAGACGGACCGCCTGCGACTTGATCGTGATGCCGCGCTCACGCTCGATGTCCATGCGGTCGAGGTACTGAGCGCGCATCTGCCGCTGGTCGACGACACCGGTGAGCTGGAGCATCCGGTCGGCGAGCGTCGACTTGCCGTGGTCGATGTGCGCGATGATGCAGAAGTTGCGGATCAGCGCCGGGTCGGTACGGCTCGGCTCGGGCACGTGGCTGGGGATCGCGGGCACGCAGTGTCCTGATTCTCGGGGCGCGGTCGGAAGCGGTCTCTTCCGCGAAGGTCGGATCTCGTCGCCTTCGGCTTCGTCGGCGCGATGTCGGATCTGTACGCAGGCTCCCATGGTCCCATGGACGGGGCAGTGCGCTCGGTTTGGGCCGGTCGGAGCGCGCCTGGTAGCCTGGGCAGCTGTGTCTCGTATGCCCTCTCAGCTGTCGGGACACAATCCGAAGATCAAACTCTGAACCTGAAAAGGCTCTTTCGTGGCGAACATCAAGTCCCAGATCAAGCGGAACAAGACGAACGAGAAGGCGCGCCTGCGCAACAAGGCCGTCAAGTCCTCGCTCAAGACCGCGATCCGCAAGGCCCGCGAGGCCGTCGTCGCCGGTGACGTCGAGAAGGCCACCGTGGCTTCCCGTGCCGCCGCGCGTGCGCTCGACAAGGCTGTCTCGAAGGGTGTCATCCACAAGAACGCCGCCGCCAACAAGAAGTCGGCGCTGGCCTCCAAGGTTGCCTCCCTCCAGGGCTGAGCTCCTGATGTGAATCGCCGGTAGGGACCCAGCGGGCCCTCTCTCCCGCTCCCTCACCGGCACACCGCGCCGCACGCGGCCTGCGTTCGCCACGCGGGTGCGGCGCAAGCATCTTCACAGCACCACCCCCGGTCACCGACCGGGTGACGAACGGCCCGCCCGGCCCCACCGGGTGGGCCGTCGGCATTTCCGCCCGACCCCCTTCACCGCGCTCCGGCCCTCTGGGACACTGCTGGCGACCTGGCCCCCGGGAGAAGGGCGGACCTTGAACGCCGTGCTCATCGTGCTCGTGGTCCTGGGATTCGGAGCGTTCTGGGCGCTGCGGCGGCTGCGCCTGTACCCGTGCCGCGCGAGCGAATGGCGCTACGCCTTCGCCGCCGCGCACCGCGACCAGCGGGAGGCCCTGCACCGCACCCGCGTGAACCGGCGGGCCGTGGAGGGCGAGCAGCGGCGGCACCTGGCGCGGGCGCGGGAACACGTCGAGGAGATCGAGCAGCGGGGCCGGCAGCGGGCCCGGACGCTGGAGGCGGAGCGGCAGCGGTTGCTGCGGCCGGGTTGGGGCGCTGCCGTGGGGCCCCGCGTGGGGCAGCTGCGGCTGCACGAGCACGTACTGGTGTTCATGAAGGAGGCCCCCGAAGGGGAGGAGGCTCCCGCCGGGATCGACGAGACGCTGCCGCTGACCGACCTCGCCATCGGCTTCTCGGACGCCCGCGAGCACCTCTTCCTGCACGTCACCCGGCAGGACGGCACCCATCGCACCGCGACGTTCCCGCGGGCCGACCACCGCGAGACGGCGGTCCGGCACTTCCGCGACCGGATCCACAACCAGGTGCTGGCGGACAGGGCCTTCCGGGAGTCGGCGCGGGAACGCACCGCCGAGATCGACACCGAGCTCCGGCAACTGGAGTCCGACACGGCCGCACAGCGGGAGCAGGCCCACCTGGAGGCCACGGCCCTCGGCGAGACCCAGCGGGCGGACCCCCGCCTGCTGCGGGCCGTCGCCGCATGGGAGGCACAGTGCGACGTCTGGCAGAAACTGACCGGCCGCCGCCCCGCCCACTCCTGACACCACCGACCATGCCCGGCCCGGGCGGCTCGGCTCAACCCGGCTTGCGCGGCCCTGCCCGGCGCGGCACCGCTCGGCCCGACGCAGCTCGGCCCGGCTCGGCGCGGCCCAGCCCAGCCCGGCTCGGGGCTCGGCGGCTTGGCCCGGCTCGGGCGGCCCGGCTCGGCGCGGCACAGCTCAGCCCGGCTCGGGGCTCGGCGGCTTGGCACGGCACGGCTCAACCCGGCTTGGGCGGCCCGGCTTGGCTGGGTCGGTCTGGCCGGGGCCGAGCGGCGGGGCTGCGGCCGAGGGGTTCGGGCTAGCGGCGTTGGGGGCGGGCGGCGCGGGCCACGGCCACGACGGCCTTCTCCAGGGCGTACTCGGGGTCGTCCCCGCCGCCCTTGACCCCCGCGTCGGCCGCGGCCACGGCGCGCAGGGCGTCCGAGACGGCGTCCGCCGACCAGCCCCGCATCTGCTGGCGGACCCGGTCGATCTTCCACGGCGGCATGCCCAGGTCCCGCGCGAGGTCGCCCGGACGGGCACCGCGCGGGGCGGAGGCGAGCTTCCCGATCGCCCGGACCGCCTGGGCCAGCGCGCTGGTGATCAGCACCGGAGCCACTCCCGTGGACAGCGACCAGCGCAGGGCCTCCAGGGCCTCGGCGGCCCTCCCCTCGACCGCACGGTCGGCGACCGTGAAGCTGGAGGCCTCGGCCCGGCCCGTGTAGTAGCGGCCGACCACCGCCTCGTCGATGGTGCCCTCGACGTCCGCGCACAGCTGCGCGGCGGCGCTCGCCAGCTCCCGCAGGTCGCTGCCGATCGCGTCGACCAGGGTCTGGCAGGCCTCCGGGGTCGCGGAGCGCCCAAGCGCGCGGAACTCGCCCCGCACGAACGACAGCCGGTCCGCCGCCTTCGTCATCTTCGGGCAGGCGATCTCCCGGGCCCCGGCCTTGCGGGCCGCGTCCAGCAGGCCCTTGCCCTTGACCCCGCCGGCGTGCAGGAGGACCAGGGCGATCTCCTCGTACGGCGCGGCGAGGTAGGCCTTGACCTCCTTCACCGTGTCCGCGCCCAGGTCCTGCGCGTTGCGGACGATCAGGACCTTGCGCTCGGAGAACAGCGAGGGGCTCGTCAGCTCCGCCAGCGTGCCGGGCTGGAGCTGATCGGACGTGAGGTCCCGCACATCGGTGTCGGCGTCGGCCGTGCGGGCCGCCGTCACGACGTCCCGCACGGCGCGGTCGAGGAGCAGGTCCTCCTGCCCCACCGCGAGGGTGAGCGGGGCAAGCGGTTCGTCGGTGGAGTTCTTCCTGGTGGCCATCGCCCCCAGCATCCCACGCCGCACCGACAGTGCCCCGCGCCCGGTGCCCGAGAATGGTCGGGTGAACGAGCGACACGTACTGGTCCTGCCCGACCGCGACTCCGCCGAGGAGGTGGCCCAGGAGGCCGTCGACCGCTTCGGCCTGCCCGAGGAGCCCCAACTGGTCCGCGACGCCCTCGCCGGCGAGGACGACGCCGAGGACGCCCAGTGGCTGGTGGTCGTCGAGGACCCGCAGGAACGGCTGGAGGCGGCCTCGCTCGACGAGCTCGCCGCCGAGTACGAGGGCTGGCTGGAAGCCCCGTAGGACGGGCCCTACGCCTTGTGGACGATCTGCACGTCCAGCTCCACTTCCACGCTGGAGCCGATCGCCGCGATCCCCTGCGCCAGGATCGACTGCCAGTTCAGGCTGAAGTCCTCGCGGTGCAGTTCGGCCGTGGCACGGCAGGCCGCGCGCGGTTCGCCCTCCAGTCCCGTGCCGTTGCCCAGGTATTGGGTGTCGAGGGTCACGGAGCGGCTGACACCGTGCAGCGTCAGGGCTCCCGCGACCGCCCAGCGGCTGCCGCTGCGGTGGATGAACCGCTCGCTGTAGAACTCGACCGTCGGGTACCGGGCGGCGTCGAGGAAGTCGGCGGAGCGCAGGTGGTCGTCCCGCATCCGCAGACCCGTGTCGATGCTCGCCGCGTCGATGATGACGTGCATGGAGGAGTCCTCCATGCGCTCGGCTATCCGCACCGCGCCGGCGAAGGTGGTGAACCGGCCGTGGATCCTCGCGAAGCCGATGTGCCGGGCCGTGAAACCGATCGAGGAGTGCGTCGGGTCGAGCTCCCAGTGGCCGGGCTGCGGCAGCAGCGGCGGCTCCACCGCGTCCAGGATGATCTCCGCGGTACCGGGCTGCGCCGGGTCCCCCACCAGCGTGGCGCCGTGGAACGGCGCGTACCCCTCCGCGGTGACCGAGAGCCGGTACTCCCCCTCCGGCACGGCCGCCGCGAACCCGCCGTAGGGATCCGTCTCCCCACCGACGACCCGTCGACCGATCGGGTCGGTGACCTCGAACTTGGCCTGGCGGATGGGCTGGTGGACCGTGTCGAGGACCCTGCAGCTCAACAACCGCGCCGTGGGCGGCAGTGAAAGGGTCGCGGATGTGTGTGAGCCGGCGCTCCCGGCTGTCTCCATCCCCCGTCTGCGACCGAACATGGCTGATGCACCCCCGTGCTGTGTGGACTTGGACCGTTCTGGCGAAGACGCATTCGATCATGCTGTCGGGTTGTGGGCAAACAGAGCGGTCGCGCCCGGTATGACCACGCCGGTTCCGGCGCCGTCCGGCCGGAAACGCTCGCATCCCCGAGCCGCTTCCGGCGACGGCCACGGAGCCGTCCCGATCGGTGCGCAGCACGGTCGTCCCACGGGCCCTCAGTTGCGCGAGCGTACCCGGTGCGGGGTGTCCGTAGCGGTTGCCCGCGCCGACGGGGACGATCGCGAGTCGTGGCCGGATCCGGTCCTGCAGACCGGGGTCCTGGTGCGCCGAGCCGTGGTGGGCCACCTTGAGCACGTCCACCGGGCCCAGTTCCGGGTGCGCCCTCAAGAGGGCCTGCTGGGCGGGTGGTTCGAGGTCTCCCGGCAGCAGCAGCGTCAGGCCCGACGTGCGCACCAGCAGGACCACGCTCGCGTCGTTGGGGCCGTCCGGGGGCGGTCCGGAAGCCGACGGCCACAACACCTGCCATTCCAGCGGCCCGGCCCTGCGCCGCTCCCCCGCCGCCGTCGCGACGACGGGTACCCGGGCGGCCGCCGCGGTGCGCCGGACCACGGCCGCCTGTGCGGCCGGCTCCTGCAGGGCGGTGGTTTCGATCACACCGACGGAGCGGCCCCGCAGCACTCCGGAAAGCCCTCCCACGTGGTCGGCGTGAAAGTGCGTCAGCAGGAGCAGTGGGACGCGTCTCACACCCAGGGCCCGCAGACAGGAGTCCACCGGGCCGGGCTCCGGACCGGCGTCCACGACGACGGCCGTACCCGGACCGGCGGAGAGGACGGCGGCGTCCCCCTGCCCCACCGCGCACTGCACGTAGGTCCAGTCCGGCGGCGGCCAGCCGGTCAGCACCCGGGTCGGCAGCGGCGGCCGCACCACCGCGACCAGCAGCAGCACCACCAGGCCGGCCCGGACCCCGCGCCGTCGTCCGTAGCGGGCTCCGAGCCCGACGACCGCCGCCGTGACGACGCCCAGGAGCAGCCCCCCGCCGAGCCCGCCGGGCCAGGGCAGCTCCGCCCCCGGCAGCCGGGACCCCGCCCGCGCCACGCCCGCGATCCACCCCGCCGGGACCCCCGCGCACCAGGCGAGCGCCTTCGCCGCGGGCAGGGACAGCGGGGCCACGGCGAGGACCGCGAAGCCGAGCACCGTGGCCGGCCCCGCCGCCAGCTCCGCCAACAGGTTGCAGGGCACCGCGACGAGGCTCACCCGGGCGGAGAGCACGACCACCACCGGCGCGCACACCGCCTGCGCCGCGGCGGCGGCTCCGAGGGCGTCGGCGAGCCTCGGCCGCATCCCCCGCCGTCGCAGGGCCTCGCCCCACCTCGGCCCGAGGGTGAGCAGCGCCCCGGTGGCGAGCACCGAGAGCAGGAAACCGTAGCTGCGCGCCAGCCACGGGTCGTACAGCACCAGCAGCACCACGGCCGCGGCCAGCGCCGGGATCAGGGACCTGCGCCGTCCGGTGGCGAGGGCGAGCAGGGTCACCGCCCCGCAGGCGGCGGCCCTCAGCACGCTCGGCTCGGGCCGGCACACCACCACGAACGCCGACGTCAGCGCGGCCCCGCCCAGGGCCGTGGTCCGCAGCGACAGCCCCAGCCGTGGCGCGAGCCCGCTCCGCTCGGCCTGCTGCGCGCGGGCCGGGGACCCGATGAGCAGGTACAGCACCACGGTCAGGTTGGACCCGGAGACGGCCAGCAGGTGCAGCAGATCGGTGGCTTCGAACGCCGCGTGCAGGTCGGGCGGCACCCGGGAGGTGTCGCCGACCACCAGCCCCGGCAGCAGGGCCCGCGCGTCGGCGGGAAGCCCTTCGGTGGCCTCCCGCAGCCCGGCCCGCAGACTCCCCGCGAGGCGCTGCGCCGCACCGGGACCACCGCTCACCGAGGGCGGGGCGGCGACGGCCGGTCGCAGCAGCGCCACGGCCCGCTCCCCGTCCCGCGCCGGGGCCAGCCGGGCGGCCACCGTCACCCGGGTCGAGGGTTGCAGCGCGGCCCATCCCGGGTGCCCGGCCAGTACCCGCACCGGCGTCCCGACCCGGGTCGTCACCCCGTCGGGCCCGGTCACCCGGGTCACCACCGCGTCCAGGACCACCCCGGGCGGCCCGCTCCCGCCCAGGGTGGCGCGGGGGTCCGAGCCGACGGTGAGCTCCACGAGGACCCGGGCGTGCTCCCGGGCCAGCCCGGCCACGGGCCCCGCCCGCGCCTCGGCCCGTTCCAGCCCGGCCACCCCCGCCCCGGCGGCCGCGCACAGCAGCGCGGCGGCCGCGGCCGTACCGACCCGCCACAGCGGCTGCGGCCGGCGGGAGGCCGCCAGCAGCAGCACCCCCGCCACGGCCACCGCGAGCCCCGCCCCGGCGGCGGTCCACGCCCCGGGCAGCCCGAGCGCGAGGGCGATCGCTCCCCAGGCGGCCACCGCCGGCCCCGCCAGCCGCAGGTCCACCGCCGCGGCCCCACGCCGCTCCGGGCCGCTCACGGCTGCACCAGCCCGCTCCGGGGTGCTCACGGCCGCACCAGCTCGCGCAGGTCGGCGAACCGGTGCTCGCCGATGCCGTCGACCTGCCGGAGGTCCTCGACGGTGCGGAAGCCGCCCCGGGCGGTGCGGAAGTCGACGATGTGCCGGGCGAGCACGGGGCCGACCCCGGGCAGCCCGTCCAACTGCTCGACGGTGGCACTGGCCAGGCTCAGCGGTCCGGGGCCCGGTCCGGCGCCCCCCGCACTTCCCGGGCCGCCCTGACCCGGCTGCGCGGTGGCCCCCACCAGCACCTGCTCGCCGTCCACCAGGATCCGGGCGCGGTTGAGCCCGGTGGTGTCGGTGCCGGGCACCACTCCGCCGGCCGCGGCCAGTGCGTCCTCCACCCGCGAGCCGCCGGGCAGCCGCCGCACCCCCGGTTCCCGGACCCCACCGCCGACGTCCACCACGATCCGCGCCCCCGCGCCGACGGCCGGGGCCCCCGCGGCCGAGGGCGGAGAGGACGGCAAGGACGGTACGGACGGCGGGGCGAGCACCGAGGGGGCCGTCACCGGCCGCGGGCGCCCGGACCAGTACTGCTGGGCGGCGAATCCGAGCGCCGCGACCAGCACGACGGCGACGGCGGCCACCGTACGCGGCTCCATCCCGCACCGGGCCTGCACCCACACCGGCATCCGCTCCCGCACCGCCGGCCACCGGGCCCCCGCGACGGCCCCCCGGGGCCCGGCCGGGGTGCCGAGCCCCTCCGCCGCCCCGACGGCCGGCTCCGCGGGCCCGACCGCCCCGTCCAGCCTCCCGGGCATCCCCCGCCCGACGGGCGCCCCGGGCACCGACCGCCCCGCGGCCGCGAGAGGAACTCTGCGCACCCGAGGCACCCCCGGTACCCCGGCCGCACCGGTCCCCCCGGGCCCCACAGCCCCGACCAGCGGCGCGACGGGCTCCACCGACCCCTCCGGCCCCGCCACCTCGGGCCAGGCCCGGGGATAGGCACCCAGCCACGGCTCCGCGTCCGCCGGCGGACCGGCCACCCACCCCCGCCCCTCCACCCCGGCCCCGGCCCCCGACGCCCGAGACGGCCCCACCCGCATGCGCAGCTCCGGCTCCGGCAGCCCTCCGGCCCCGAGCCCCGGCGGCGGCTCCACTCCGAGCCCCGACTCCGGCTCCGGCTCCGGCTCCGGCTCCGGCAGCACCCCGACCCCCGACGCCGCCCCCGGCTCCAGAGACGGCTCCGCCCCCATCCCCCGCCCCGTCGGCGGCGCGGCGCCCGCCAGTACGGCCCGCGCCCGGCGCCGGACCACCTCGGGGTCCGGCCGGTTCCGCGACCGGACCCGGCGCCGGTCGCGGAACCGGCCGTCGGAGCCACGGCCCCGCCCGGGCCCGGCACCCCCGCCACGAGCACCACCCGTGCCATCCGTGCCACCCCCGCCCCGCAGGGCAGCGTCGTGACCGACCACCACTTCAGAAGCCCCGGAACCGCGCGGGGCACGCATGCGAAGAGTCATGCCACGACGCTAGGACCGATCCCCGATCGCCGTTCGGAGCCACCGATTCCGGTGGACGGAGCGCCCGTTGTGGAAAACTGCGCCACCCGTTCCGGTGATCAGCGGGGCGATACGACCGCCGCCAGCAGCCCCGGCCCGGTGTGCGCGCCGATCACCGCTCCGACCTCGCTGACGTGCAGCTCGACCAGGCCCGGAATGCGCTCGCGGAGCCGCTGGGCGAGCTTCTCGGCCCGCTCCGGGGCCGCGAGGTGGTGCACGGCGACGTCGACGCTGCGCGTCCCGGCCCGCTCGACCGCCAGCTCCTCCAGGCGTGCGATGGCCTTGGAGGCCGTCCGCACCTTCTCCAGCATCTCGATCCGCCCGCCGTCCAGCGTCAGCAGCGGCTTGACGGCCAGCGCCGACCCGAGGAGGGCCTGCGCGGCCCCGATCCGGCCGCCCCGGCGCAGGTAGTCGAGGGTGTCCACGTAGAAGTAGGCCGCCATCTCCCCGGCCCTCTTCTCGGCCGCGGCCACGGCCTCGTCGACGGAACCCCCCGCGTCGGCCGCCTCCGCCGCGGCGAGGGCGCAGAAGCCGAGGGCCATCGCGACCATCCCGGTGTCGACGACGCGGACCGGAACGGGGGCCGTCCTGGCCGCGACCACGGCGGCGTCGTAGGTGCCCGAGAACTCGGCGGACAGGTGCAGGCTCACGATGCCCGTCGCACCGGCGTCCGCGGCCGCCCGGTAGGCCCGTACGAACTCCTCCGGGCCCGGGCGGGAGGTGGTCACCGGCCGGCGCTTCTGGAGGGCCACGGCGAGGCTGCGGGCCGAGATCTCCGTGCCCTCTTCGAGGGCCTCGTCCCCCAGGACCACGGTCAGGGGGACTGCGGTGATTCCGTGCCGCGCCATCGCCGGTGGGGGCAGATAGGCCGTGGAATCGGTGACGATCGCGACATGGCGGGACATGAGCCGGAGGTTACCGCCACAGCGGTGCATCCGGCAGCCCGGCCCTCGCCCGCCCCTCCCTTCAGGTGGTGGCCTCCGGCCTGGGCGTCTTCTGCCAGGGGTAGTGCGTCGCCGGGGTGGAGGGGTTCAGCGCCGCCGGGCGCGGCCCGGCGGCCGGGGCACCGCCACCGGCAGCAGCTCCTCCGGCGGTCCCGCCGGCTTGCGCCGCGGCCTCCGCCGCTGCCGCCAGGTCGTCCACCGACTCCCGGGACCAGTCCCGCAGCGCCCCCGACTCCATCTCGATCTGCTCCGACAGGGCCGTGAGGTCGTCCTCCGCGAACCGGCGGGCCCGGTCCCGCGCGGCCCACCGCAGCGAGTCCGAGGCCTGTTTGATCTTCGCGGTGCGTTCCCGCAGATCGGGAAGGCCGTCGGCGATCCTCCGCCGGTCCGGCTCCTGCTCCAGCCGCTTCAGCTCCTCGTCGAGCTCGTGGCCGTGCGCGCTCAGCCGTTCGAAGAGCCCGATCGACTCCTTCAGCGAGCTGTCCGTCTGCACCCCCTGGTACAGCGCCTGCTGCGTGGCCCGCATCGAGGTCCGCAGGTCCAGCCGCAGCTGCGCCAGGGCCCCCGGGACCCCGACCTGACCGAGGCTCTTGGCCTTCAGGGTGGTGTCCTCGACGGTGCGGCGGGCCTGGGTGATCGTCCGGTCCACGCCGCGCTTCGCCGCGCCGACCACCTTCACGGTGGCCCACACGCCCAGCCCCAGAAAGGCGAACAGCACCAACAGGGCAAAGATGATCAAAGCGCCCGCCTCCATGAGGGTTCCCTTCCGCCGCGTGCTTCCCCTTCCACCGTAAACGCCACGGGCAGGTCGGGGGTTCCAAACGAACCCCCAACCTGCCCGTACGGGATCTCCCCCATGCCGGGGGTCCACTCGGCTCAGATGACGATGTTCACCAGCTTCGGCGCGCGCACGATCACCTTGCGGATCTCGGCGCCGCCCAGGGCCGCCACGACGGCCGCGTCCGTGACCGCCAGCTGCTCCAGGTCGGCGTCCGAGATGGCCGGCGGCACCTCCAGACGCGCCTTGACCTTGCCCTTGACCTGCACCACGCAGGTGACGGTCTCGTCCACGACGTACGCCGGGTCCGCGACCGGGAAGTCCTGGTGGACCACCGAGTCGGTGTGGCCCAGCCGGCGCCACAGCTCCTCCGCGATGTGCGGCGCCAGCGGGGCGACCAGCAGCACCAGCCGCTCGGCGACCGAGCGCTCCAGCGGCCGGCCCGCCTTCGTCAGGGTGTTGTTCAGCTCGGTGATCTTGGCGATGGCGGTGTTGAACCGCAGGCCCGCCATGTCGCCGCCGACTCCGTCGATCGCCTTGTGCAGGGCGCGCAGGGTGTCCTCGCCCGGCTCGGCGTCCACGACGGTGACCGCGCCGCTCTCCTCGTCGACGACGTTGCGCCACAGGCGCTGCAGCAGCCGGTACTGGCCGACCACGGCGCGCGTGTCCCACGGGCGCGAGACGTCGAGCGGGCCCATCGCCATCTCGTACAGGCGCAGGGTGTCCGCGCCGTACTCCTCGCAGATCTCGTCGGGCGTGACGGCGTTCTTCAGGGACTTGCCCATCTTGCCGTGCTCGCGCCTGACGGGCTCGCCCTGGTAGAAGTAGCCGCCGTCGCGCTCCTCGACCTCGGCCGCCGGCACGTACACGCCGCGCGCGTCCGTGTAGGCGTAGGCCTGGATCATGCCCTGGTTGAACAGCTTGTGGAACGGCTCGGCCGAGGAGACGTGGCCCAGGTCGAACAGGACCTTGGACCAGAACCGCGCGTACAGCAGGTGCAGCACCGCGTGCTCGGCACCGCCGACGTACAGGTCGACGCCACCGTGCGGCGCGCCCTCGCGCGGCCCCATCCAGTACTGCTCGATCTCCGGGTCCACCAGCGCCGACGCGTTGTTCGGGTCCAGGTAGCGCAGCTCGTACCAGCAGGAGCCGGCCCAGTTCGGCATGGTGTTGGTCTCGCGCCGGTAGCGCTTGACGCCCGCGCCGTCGCCCAGGTCCAGGTCCACGTGGACCCACGCCTCGTTGCGCGACAGCGGCGTCTCCGGCTGGGACGCGGCGTCGTCGGGCTCGAAGGTGCGCGGCGAGTAGTCCTCGACCTCCGGCAGCTCCAGCGGCAGCATCGACTCGGGCAGCGGGTGCGCGACGCCGTCCTCGTCGTAGACGATCGGGAAGGGCTCGCCCCAGTAGCGCTGGCGGCTGAACAGCCAGTCGCGCAGGCGGAAGTTGACGGTGCCCTCGCCGATGGAGCGCTCCGCCAGCCAGTCGGTGATCGCGGCCTTCGCCTCGACGACGCCCAGGCCGTCCAGGGAGATGCCCTCGCCCGCCGAGTTCACCAGCTTCGCGTCGTAGGAGACGAACGCCTCGTCCCACTCGGCCGGGTCGGTGCCCCGGCCGTCGGTGGGCTCGACGACGCAGCGGATCGGCAGCTCGAAGGCGCGCGCGAACTCGAAGTCGCGGCTGTCGTGCGCCGGAACGGCCATGATCGCGCCGGTGCCGTAGCCCATCAGCACGTAGTCGGCGATGAAGACCGGGACCTGCTCGCCGCTGACCGGGTTGGTCGCGTACGCGCCGGTGAAGACACCGGTCTTGTCCTTGGCCTCGGCCTGCCGCTCGACGTCGGACTTCGACGCCGCCTGCTTGCGGTACGCGTCGACGGCCCCGGCCGGGGTGGCGTGGCCGCCGGTCCACACGGGGTGCGTGCCCTCGGGCCAGGCCGCCGGGACGATCGAGGAGACCAGCTCGTGCTCGGGCGCCAGCACCATGTACGTCGCGCCGAACAGGGTGTCGGGGCGGGTCGTGAACACGGTGATCGCACCGGCGTCGCCGACGGCGAAGTCGACGCGCGCGCCCTCGCTGCGCCCGATCCAGTTGCGCTGCTGCAGCTTGATGGCCTCGGGCCAGTCCAGCGCGTCCAGGTCGTCCAGCAGGCGGTCGGCGTACGCCGTGATCCGCATGTTCCACTGGCTCAGCTTGGCCTTGAAGACTGGGAAGTTGCCGCGCTCGGACCGGCCGTCCGCGGTGACCTCCTCGTTGGCCAGTACGGTGCCCAGCCCGGGGCACCAGTTGACGGGCGCGTCGGAGGCGTAGGCCAGCCGGAAGCCGTTCAGGACGTCGGCGCGCTCGCCGGCGGTCAGACCCGCCCAGGCGCGGCCGCCGGGGACCTCACGGGTGCCGTTCTCGAAGGCGGCGACCAGCTCGGAGATCGGCCGGGCCTTCTTCGCGTCGGTGTCGTAGTAGGAGTTGTAGATCTGCAGGAAGATCCACTGGGTCCACTTGTAGTACTCGGGGTCGATCGTCGCGAACGACCGGCGCTTGTCGTGGCCCAGGCCCAGCCGGCGCAGCTGGACCTTCATGTTCTCGATGTTCGCCTCGGTCGAGACCCGCGGGTGCGTGCCGGTCTGCACGGCGTACTGCTCGGCCGGCAGGCCGAAGGCGTCGAAGCCCAGGGTGTGCAGGACGTTGTGGCCGGACATCCGCTGGTGGCGCGCGAAGACGTCGGTGGCGATGTACCCGAGCGGGTGGCCGACGTGCAGGCCCGCACCGGAGGGGTACGGGAACATGTCCATGATGAACTTCTTGGGGCGCGCGACGACCGCCGGGTCACCGGCCAGGTCGCCGGTCGGGTTCGGCGCCTCGTAGGTGCCTTCCGCGTCCCATACGTCCTGCCAGCGTGCCTCGATGTCGGCGGCCATGGCAGCCGTGTAACGGTGCGCCTCGGCCGCCTCGGGGGCCGGGGTGTTCGTCTCGCTCATGATTCCTGAAGCTCCATCGATCGTCTCTGCCGTCTCTGCCCGCCCAAACGAAAAAACCCCTCGCACAGGAGGGGACGCCGCGCCGATGCCGACTCGCTCGAAGGGGTCGGTACTGATCAGCGCGGCTCGGTAAGCAGAAGGCGTACGGCACGCATGGCGTCAGGGTACCGCAGCGCCTCCCGCGGACGCTCTGCCGTTCCGCACAACGGGCACAACGAGAAGCGGGCCACCCGATCCGGGTGACCCGCTTCCTCACTGTGGAGCTAAGGAGAATTGAACTCCTGACCTCCTGCATGCCATGCAGGCGCTCTACCAACTGAGCTATAGCCCCTTGTCTTGCCTGCCGCCCGGCTTCCCGTTTCCGGTTCCCCTTGGCGACGTCCCAAACATTACACGGTCATGGCCCTGGTCCAAAAATCGGTTTCCGTGGAACCCGAGCCATGTCCGATTTGATCCGGATCATCCTGACTTACCGTGTCACGCGCGCGCGAACTGGTAGAACCGCTTCAGCGTGCAGTGCTCGTCGAGCAGCCGGCCGTAGATCGGCTCGCCCTCCAGCTCCCGGTACGTCTCGATCGGGTCGCCTTTTATGATCAGCGCCCGCGCGCATTCCTCGCACCAGTACTGGTAGTCGGGATTGACCGGGTCCATGTCCCGCACGATCGGCGTGCCGTTGTCGCACCAGTCGCACCGCCGCCGGTGTGCACCCATCCGTCAGCGACTCCCTCCCGCGTCGGGCCGTCGTGTCCCCCTCCGGCCGTCCGATTCTGCCATGCCCGTACCGGCCGGGTCAGCAAGCGCAAAGGGAACAAACGCAAGGATCCCGCCCCCTGTTGGGGACGGGATCCTTCACTGTGGAGCTAAGGAGAATTGAACTCCTGACCTCCTGCATGCCATGCAGGCGCTCTACCAACTGAGCTATAGCCCCGCTCTCCGCTGCGCTTCCCCCGTTTCCGGTGTTCTTCGCTGCGAACAAGAAGAACTCTAGCCTGTGACCAGCCGGAAAGTGAAATCCGGGTCCGAGGCGCCCCCCGGCGGCCCTCAGTCGTCGTCGCCGAGGACCGGCTCCGGCAGCGTGCCGGCGTTGTGCTCCATCAGGCGCCAGCCGCGCGCGCCCTCGCCGAGGACGGACCAGCAGCAGTTGGAGAGCCCGCCGAGGCCCTCCCAGTAGTGCGCCTCCAGGCCCAGCAGACGGCCGATCGTCGTACGGATGGTGCCGCCGTGGCTGACGACGACGAGGGTGCCGCCCTCCGGGAGTTGATCGGCGTGACGCAGGACCACCGGGGCGGCGCGGTCGGCCACCTCGGTCTCCAGCTCGCCGCCGCCCCGGCGGACGGGCTCGCCGCGCTTCCACGCGGCGTACTGCTCGCCGTACTTGTCGAGGATCTCCTCGTGGGTGAGCCCCTGCCACTCGCCAGCGTACGTCTCGCGCAGCGCCTGGTCGTGCTCCACCGGCAGGCCCGTGACGGCGGCCAGCTCGGCCGCCGTGGCGGAGGCCCGGCTCAGGTCGGAGGCCACGATGGCGTCGGGCCGCAGGGAGGCGAGCAGCCGGGCGGCGCGGCGCGCCTGCGCCACACCGGTCTCGGTCAGCTCGATGTCCGTGGAGCCCTGGAAGCGGCGCTCCAGGTTCCACGAGGTCTGGCCGTGCCGCCAGAGGACGATCTTCCTGCCGGACCTGCCCGCTTCGGCCGTGCTCAGAACAGATCACCGTCCAGCTCGTCGTCGCCCGCCGCCTCGCGCAGCTTGGCGTGCTCCTCGGCCTTGCCGATGGTGAGCTTGGCGTCCTCGGGGAGCTCGATCTCGGGGCAGTCCTTCCACAGGCGCTCCAGCGCGTAGAAGACGCGCTCCTCGCTGTGCTGGACGTGCACGACGATGTCGACGTAGTCGAGCAGGATCCAGCGGGCGTCGCGGTCGCCTTCGCGGCGCACCGGCTTGGCGCCGAGCTCCTTGAGCAGCCGCTCCTCGATCTCGTCCACGATCGACTTGACCTGGCGGTCGTTGGGCGCGGAGGCGAGCAGGAAGGCATCGGTGATCGACAGCACGTCGCTGACGTCGTACGCGATGATGTCGTGCGCGAGCCGGTCGGCCGCGGCCTGGGCGGCGGCGGTGATGAGCTCGATGGAGCGGTCCGTGGCGGTCACTGGCCATGCTTTCGGGTTGGCGGGCAGATCCTTACAAGGGTCTCATGTACCGCCGACACCGCCCGCGCGTCACGTTCCGCGCGGGCGGAGCACCAGGTCAGGGCCGGGGCAGGGGCGGTACCACGGCCGCGTCGGGCGGGCTCAGGACGGCTTGTAGTCCTTGCCCAGCGTCACCACGATGTCCGCGTTTACCGCGTTCTCGGCCTTCTTCACCGCCGTCTCCGGCAGCCCCAGCGTCTTGGCGACGCCGACGGCCCGGTCCCGCTGCGCGTCGTCCTGGTAGGTGACCTGCGAGGCGGGAGCCGTCCGGTCGGCCTTGCCGCCGTCCACGAAGGCGTAGCCGCCGTTGAGCAGGGCCGCCTTCGCCGCGACCTGCGCCTTCTCGTCACCGGTGGCGTCCTTGAGGCCCACTCGGGGGGCGGCGCCGGGCTGGGCGGCCGTGAAGGAGCCGCCGAGGAGCTCCTTGACGACCCGCTTGTTGGCGTCGTCGGTGAGGCCTCCGTCCGGCTTCACCGAGAGCACCTCGGTGCGGTAGGCGCCCACCTTGGCGTGCTCGCCGATGCGCGACAGCAGGGCGCCGAGGCTCTGCGCGTCCAGTCCCGGGTCCAGGATCTGGCCCATGCTCTCGACGGTCGTGGCCGCCGCCTTCGGGTCGCCGGGGATCTTGCGCAGGACGGCGTACAGCACCTTGCCGGTGCGCTCCAGCTGCTTGGCCTCCGGCTCGCCCTGGGCCCGGTGGGTGGCGTACGCGACGGCCATCGCGCCGGTCAGGGACTGTTTGGGGCCCTGGCCCACGGCGGGTGCCTTGGCCTGGTCGTCTGCCGGGACCGGGGTGTCCGTGTCCACCTCGATGCCGCCGACCAGATCGACGAGGCGTTCCAGGAAGGGCGTGTCCAGGCGCCAGGTGCCGCCGATGTGGGTGCCGAGCACGGTGTCGAGGGCCTCGCGGGTGCCGAGGCTGCCGTCCTCGACCGACTTGCCGAGGGAGGTTGCGGTGCCGTCCTCCTTGGCCACGCCGAGGGTGTTGGGGAGCAGGACGGTGGAGCCCTGCTTCGCGGTGACGTTGTCCACGAGGAGGACGGTCGAGCTGCCGCCACGCTTGGTGTTGCGCAGGTGGACGACGATCATGTCGCGCTTCTGCGCCCCGGTGGCGGCCGCGGCGGCCTTCTTCTTCCCGGGGCCGTCGAGGAAGGGCAGTTTGCCCGCGTACCAGAGGTAGCCGAGGCCGCAGACGGCGAAGAGGGCCAGGACGACGATCAGCGCGACCACCCGGTTGCGGCCGCGGCGGCGGGCCTCCTCGCGGCGCTCGGTGCGGCTCTCCGTGAAGGCGAGCCAGTCGATGACGTCCTCGGACTCCTCGTCCTGCTGGTCGATGAAGGCGAACTGCTCGGTGCGGTAGCCGGCGGCGGGCTCCGGGTCCGGGCCCGCGGCGGCCTCCCGGCGCGGCGCGGGCACGGACTGCGGCTCGGGGCGCCCTTGGGCCTGGGGAGCCTGGTGGGTCTGCTGGGCCTGCTGGGCGCCCGGCTCGGTGTGCTGCTGCGGGATCCACTGCCGGTCCTGCCGGGTGTCGTACCCGAAGGAGGGGTCCTGGGGCGGGGCTGCCTGGGGCTGAGACTGGGGCTGGGGAGACTGGGGGTACTCCTGTTGCGGCACGTGATACTGCTGCTGTCCCTGCACCCCCTGGTCGTACGACTGCCCGTACGAGGGGTCGTACGTCTGCCCGTACGCCTGCTCGTACTGCTGCTCGTACCGCGGCGGGGCCGGCTGGACGGACTGCGCGGGTACCTGGTCGTATACCGGTCTGCCGTAGGGGTCGTAGCCGATGAGCTGCTGTCGGCCGGCGTACGGGTCGTACGGCTCCTGTGGGTCGTTCACCGCGGGGCCCCTCTCTCCGGAAGCTCAGGCTCCCCGGTACAGCTCACGCTTGTCGATGTAGCGCACCACACCGTCCGGCACCAGGTACCAGACGGGATCGCCCTGCGCGACGCGCGCGCGGCAGTCGGTGGAGGAGATCGCCAGCGCGGGTACCTCGACCAGCGAGACCCCGCCCTCGGGCAGGCCGTCGTCGGTGAGCACGTGGCCGGGCCGGGTCACTCCGATGAAGTGGGCGAGCGAGAACAGCTCGTCGGCGTTGCGCCAAGTCAGGATCTGAGCGAGGGCGTCGGCGCCGGTGATGAAGAAGAGGTCGGCGTCCGCGTTGAGCGCGCTCAGGTCCCGCAGGGTGTCGATCGTGTACGTCGGACCGCCGCGGTCGATGTCGATGCGGCTCACCGAGAACTGCGGGTTCGAGGCCGTCGCGATGACCGTCATCAGGTAGCGGTCCTCCGCGGGGGACACGGCCCGCTGCGACTTCTGCCACGGCTCGCCCGTCGGCACGAAGACCACCTCGTCGAGGTGGAAAAGGGCGGCCACTTCACTGGCGGCCACCAGGTGTCCGTGGTGGATCGGGTCGAACGTCCCGCCCATGACGCCGAGCCGGCGCTTGACCGGGCCCGTAGGCACTTCCTGCTCTCCCATGAGCGCAGAGCCTACTGGCCCGGTGGCACGTCCACGGCGGCCGGACCGGAACCGAGCCGGGTCTAGCGGTCGCGGTTGAGGCGGGTGGTCACCCACAGCATCAGCAGCAGGATGAAGAACGCGCCGCCGCCGGTCAGGTAGGGGCTCAGGCTGTCGTGGTTGCCGCCGTGCTGCTCGCCGCCCTCCGCAGCGAGAACGACCAGGTTGTGGGCGGTGGTGGCAAGGCTCATCAGGCAAGTACCTATCGAGTCGGGAGCGGGCGGAGACTTCGCTCACATCGTATGCGGGGGCCCGGGGCACCCTCACGCCGACTCAGGCGTTGGAGAGTATGGACGTGAGGCAGCAGGGCCGATCGAGGGGGAGGGCGCTATGACGGACATCGGATTCGACAAGGGACCGGCACGCAACCGCAGGAGGTTCCCGGGCATTTCCTCGCGGGCGTACGAGCACCCCGCGGACCGCTCGGCACTGGTGGCGCTGCGCAGGCTGAGCGGTTTCGACACGGTGTTCAAGGCCCTGAGCGGACTGCTCCCGGAGCGCAGCCTGCGCCTGCTGTTCCTGTCGGACTCGGTGCGCGTGGGCGAGACCCAGTTCCCCCACCTGCACGAGATGCTGCGCGACGCCTGTTACATCCTGGACCTGGAGCAGGTCCCGCTGATGTACGTGCAGCAGGACCCCCGGCCCAACGCCATGTGCATCGGGCTGGACGAGCCGATCATCGTCGTGACGACGGCGCTCGTGGAGCTGCTCGACGAGGAGGAGATGCGGGCGGTGATCGGCCACGAGGTGGGCCACGCACTGTCCGGGCACGCCGTGTACCGCACGGTCCTGCTGTTCCTGACGAACCTGGCCCTGAAGGTGGCGTGGATCCCGCTGGGGACCGTCGCGATCACGGCGATCGTGACCGCGCTGCGGGAGTGGTTCCGCAAGTCGGAGCTGTCGGCGGACCGGGCCGGACTGCTGGTGGGGCAGGACCTCAACGCCTCGATGCGGGGTCTGATGAAGCTCGCCGGCGGGAACCACCTGCACGAGATGAACGTGGACGCCTTCCTCGCCCAGGCGGAGGAGTACGAGGCGGGCGGGGACCTGCGCGACTCCGTCCTGAAGATCCTCAACATGCTGCCGCGGACGCACCCCTTCACCACGGTCCGGGCGGCCGAGCTGAAGAAGTGGTCCCAGAACCGGGACTACCAGCGGATCATGGACGGCCACTACCCGCGGCGCGAGGAGGACAAGGACACCTCGGTGACCGATTCCTTCCGCCAGTCCGCCTCCCACTACGCGGACTCCGTGCGCGGCAGCAAGGATCCGCTGATGAAGCTGGTCGGCGACATAGCGGGCGGCGCGGGCGACCTCGGCGGCAAGCTGCGCGACCGGTTCACCGGGGCCTCGGGGGGCGGCGGGACCGCCGGATCCGGCGACTCCGGGGGCAAGGACGCCAAGGGCTCCGGCGGGGCTACGGACCAGGGCTGACGGAGGCCGCCTCCCCCGGCGGCGCCGGGTCCCTGGTCTCGGGCGCGGGGCGCAGCGCGGCCGGGCTCGCGGGGGCCTGGTTCGTCGGCGCCGCGGGGGCCTGGGTCGTCGGGTCCTGGGACCCGGGATCACGGGTCGCCGGGTCCGGGCTCGCCGGGGGCTGGGCCAGGACGCCGCAGAGCCCGGCGGTCCGCCTCGGGTGGCCGCTGGCGTACGGGTCGCTCGCGGGCGGGCCCACGGTGGTGGGACCGGCTCCGGCCGGCAGCGGGCGGAAGCCCTCCGCGGGCTCGGTGGCGCAGTCCTGCGGCCCGGCCATCACGTACGCCGACACCAGCTCGGTCCGGCCCGTCGTGAGGTCCTCCCGGTCGAAGCGCATCCGCAACTCGCGGCGGACGGTGAACAGCGAGGCTCCGTCGGCGGCGGTCGGCGGGCCGGTGGCCGGGCGGACGGCGTACACGAAAGTGTGGTCGCTGGTGACCTCCAGCACCTCCGGGCCCACCTCCTCGTAGGCGAGGGTGCCGTTGACCCGGACGCGGGAGTCGGCCACGACGGCCGTGTGCGGGTCGAAGCGCACCAGCCAGCCGGTGACGGCGTGCCGGCCGTCGCCGGAGGGCGAGGCCATGCTCTCGTCGAACTGCGCGAGCTGGCCGGGGTCCAGCAGGACCCGCACGGGCCGGGAGGCGTTGCCGGCGAGCACGTCCGGGTCGAGCGAGGACTGCACCAGGTAGTCCTTGGCGATGGACAGGGCGGCGACGACCTGGCTCTCGGTGAAGTGGTGGGTGCGGCGCGCGGCCGGCATGGTGATCCCGGCCGCCCCGACCCGGTACTCGGCCGCGGGGCCGTTCGCGTAGAGGTCCGCGGGCAGGCCCCCCGGTACGGCCGCGGCCGGTGCCAGGGGGACGACGGTACTGCTCAGCGGCTCGGTGTTGCCACCCGCCGGGGGGACGTAGGGGTTGCGCAGGCCCATGTAGACGGCGACCGCGAAGGCCGTGGCGATGAGCAGCACGAGCAGCATGCCCTGCCGGGCGCCGCGTCCCGGGGTGCCGTTGCCGTGTCCGGAGCCGGCGCCGGACCAGATGGACCGGCTGCGGACGGCCCGGGCGTGCTCGCCCATGCGTTCCCGGGCGGAGAACTCCTGGAGCCGGGCAGCGCGGACGAAGTCCTCGTCGAACACCACCGACCGGTACTCGTCCGGGCGCAGTTCGTCGTCACCCTCGCCGATGCCCTCGGGGGTGCCGCCTGGTGGATCTCCTGGAACGGCCATCGCTTCTCCCCGCTGTCCCCGCTACAGAGAAGCCCCCAGCTCCGGAACGGGCGAGCGGGGTCGTACCTTCAGGGTTGGCGGCCGACGGGGTACGTAAACGCGCCGACCCCGGTGACTTCCCCGAGCGGCGTACTGGCGGGGGCGGGTGCGGGGTCCGCCTCGCCGGCGGCGCTGCGGTAGACCGCGCTGAAGGCCAGGGCGACCATGCCGAGCCCCATCACGACGGCGAGCACCCAGGCGACGGGGCGCAGCCAGGGCGACCGGCCGCGGTAGGGGCGCAGGCTGCCGCCGTAGGCCCCGTACGGGCCTTCCGCGTAGCCGTAGCCGTAGTGGCCGGGCTCCCATCCGGGGTCGTCGATCCCGTACCCGTCGGGATGGCCGTAGTCGTCCTCGCCGGCCCAGCCTCCGGCGACGCGGGCGGCCTCGGCATCGGCGCGCGCCCGGTCGGCGGCGCGCTGGCGCTCGGCCGCGCTCGGTTCATGGATCTCGGCGTTCCGGACGAAGTCCTCGTCGAACACCACGGAGGCGAAGTCCTGATCCGCGCCTCCGCGGTCGTCGTCGGGCTCCCCGTCGTCCGGGAACGGCTTGCCCCCCACGTCGTCCGGCACGGGACCAGCGTAGACCTGGGGGGCTGCTTTGGGCAGGGTGTAAGCCGGAATCCGGCCACACCGCGTTGGGGGGCCGGTTACCTGACGTGACCGTCGCCGGTGACGATGTACTTGGTGGAGGTGAGCTCCGGGAGACCCATCGGGCCCCGGGCGTGCAGCTTCTGGGTGGAGATGCCGATCTCGGCGCCGAAACCGAACTGACCACCGTCGGTGAAGCGGGTGGAGGCGTTCACGGCGACCGTGGTGGAGTCGACCAGCTGGGTGAAGCGGCGCGCGGCGGCCTGCGAGGTGGTGACGATCGCCTCGGTGTGGCCGGAGGTCCAGCGGCGGATGTGGGCGACGGCGTCGTCGAGGGAGTCCACGACGGCGGCGGCGATGTCGTAGGACAGGTACTCCTCGGCCCAGTCCTCGTCGGTCGCGGGGAGGGCGGTGACCTTGGACTCCTCCGCGTACGAGAGCACCTCGGCGTCTCCGTGCACGGTCACCCCGGCGTCCGCGAGGGCGTCCAGCGCGAGCGGGAGGAAGGCCGCGGCGATGTCGCGGTGCACGAGGAGGGTCTCGGCCGAGTTGCAGACGGAGGGCCGCTGGGCCTTGGAGTTGACGAGGATGTCCACGGCCATGGCGAGGTCGGCCTGGGCGTCGACGTAGACGTGGCAGTTTCCGGTACCGGTCTCGATGACCGGAACGGTGGACTCCTCGACGACGGTCTTGATGAGGGAGGCGCCGCCGCGCGGGATGAGCACGTCGACGAGGCCGCGGGCGCGCATCAGCTCGCGGACGGAGTCGCGGGACTCGCCGGGGACGAGCTGGATCGCGTCGGCGGGCAGGCCGGCGCTCTCGATCGCGTCGCGGAGGATGCCGACCAGGGCCACGTTGGAGGCGTACGCGGAGGAACTGCCGCGCAGGAGCACGGCGTTGCCGGACTTCAGGCAGAGGGCGGCGGCGTCGACGGTGACGTTGGGGCGGGCCTCGTAGATGATGCCGACGACGCCGAGGGGGACGCGGATCTGGCGGAGGTCGATGCCGTTGGGGAGGGTCGAGCCGCGGACGACCTCGCCGACGGGGTCGGGGAGGGCCGCGACGTCGCGGACGTCGGAGGCGATGGCGGCGACGCGCTCGGGGGTGAGGGTGAGGCGGTCGATGACGGTCTCACTGGTGCCGGCGGCGCGGGCCTTGTCGGTGTCGACGGCGTTGGCGGTGACGATCTCGGCCGTACGGGCCTCCAGCGCGTCCGCGATCGCCAGCAGGGCCGCGTCCTTGGCGGACCGCGGGAGTGGGGCGATCGCCGCGGCGGCGGTGCGGGCCGCTCGCGCGGTGGCGAGGACGGGGGAGGTGGCGGTCGCGGTGGCGGTGGCGTCGTCGAGCGAGGTCATGCGGCCCAGGGTAGTCCCCGGGCGGCGGGGCGCGGCCGCGGTTCCATCCCCCGAGACGGGGCGCCCTGGCGGGCTCCGTGTGTCGGGGCGGGGGTGGTGTCCGTGGCCGGGGGTCGGCCGTCGGGTGCGGGTGCGTTGCCGCTGCGCGGGGCTGGGTCCCCTACCCGCCCTTCCACCGTTCCCCGGGCTCCGCCCGGACCCTTCGGGGGCTCCGCCCCCGGACCCCCGCGCCTCAAACGCCGGCGGGGCTGGATTTCCGCCCGGCGGGGCTGGATTGCCCGCAGGGCAATC